>JAITLH010000011.1 GCA_031277995.1 Deltaproteobacteria bacterium | reverse complement strand
ATTCGCGTTTGGGTGAAGTTTGGGGTCATGAAGGCGCCGCGGCACAATTTGGGAGCGTTTTTGGGGTAGGTTGGCGCGGGCCATTTTGAGTAAGAATTTGTACGCGTTTTTAAATCTTTACTGGTGGGGCGTGGGAAAAAGGGCCTTTGGCGGCTGGTTTTTTGTTTTTTTTTTTGAAAATGGGCGAAATTGGGGTGAGTTTCGAGGTTCTTGGCCTAGGGGAATCGTTTGGGGTTTTGGCGTGAGAAGGGTTTTAAAGGGTTACGGTTTTGAGTGTTTAAATAAAATTGGCGGTCTGGGGTTAGGGCAAATGAGTCGGTTGGTTGGAAGTTAAGAGGGTTTTGGGAGGAAATTAATGGCGCTTTGGTTGGAAGTTAAGGAGGCTTTGGTTGGAAGTTAAAGGGGGTTTTGGGAGGAAGTCAATGGGGCTTTGGTTTTTTTTGGGACTTTTTTAAGTTAAACGGCAGATTTTTAAGTAATTTTGGGGTGACGTTTTGGCCAAGGCGGGGGTTAAAATTTTTTTTGGTTTTTTTTGGGGCTTGGGTGGCGTGAATGGGCTTTTTTTTGGCCCATTGGCTTAACGGGGCGCTTTGGGGTAGGCTTAAGGGAGGGTAAGCGGGGGTTTTTATATATTGACGATTCGGGGGAGGATATGGTTTCGAAAGTCGTCAAAAATCGATCTTGACTATAAAGGGTGCCTTTGGTTATAATACCAGATGGCGCGTTTTCGGGGGGAAAAAGCCATGGAAATCGTTTCTTTTTTCGTTTAATCGCTTAAGGCGGCTCAACTTCCCATCCCAACCATCCACTAATTTTCGTAGACTATCGTTTAATTTACTCGATGTTTCAAAAGCCAAACGTTTGGGCGGCTTCTTTTTTACGCGTCACCAAGGCTGGTTTTATCAAGAATGCTTACCGACAGAGAAGTCACCGCCACCATCGAGATGTTAAAAAGCGAGCATCTCGACGTTCGGGCCATTACCTTGGGCCTTTCGCTTTTGGATTGCCTGTCTGACGATCTGGGTCGGTTATCGGCCAAGATTTTGGACAAGATTAGCCGCCACGCGGAAAATTTAGTCAGGGCCTGCGATCGAATCGGCGAAAAATACGGCATACCCGTGGTCAACAAGAGAATCGCCGTGTCGCCGGTAAGCGCCCTGGCCGGGCCCTTTGATCGGGGCCAATTGGTCAAGGTCGCCAGGGTTTTGGATAAGGCGGCCAGCGAGGCCGGGGTGGATTTCATCGGCGGTTTTGGCGCCCTGGTGGAAAAGGGCCTGGCCAAAGGCGACGTCGCCTTAATCGAGTCGATTCCCGAGGCCTTGGCCGAAACGCTAAAGGTTTGCTCGTCGGTAAACGTCGCGTCCAGCCGCGATGGCATAAACATGGACGCCGTGGCCATGATGGGCCGGATCGTCAAGGAAACGGCCGAGCTCTCCAGGGGCGCCGACGGCCTGGCCTGCGCCAAATTGGTCGTCTTTGCCAACATCCCCCCGGACATGCCCTTTATGGCCGGGGCTTACATGGGTTTGGGGGAACCCGACGCGGTCATAAACGTTGGGGTTTCCGGACCGGGCGTGGTTAAAAAAGCCATCGATCGGGCCATGCGTCAAGAGCCCCGGCCCAGCTTTGGCCAGCTAAGCGAGGTCATAAAAAGAACGGCCTACAAGGTCACCCGGGTGGGGGAGATCATTGGCCGGGAAGTGGCCGCGGCTTTGAATTTGCCCTTTGGGGTGGTCGATTTGTCCTTGGCCCCGGCGCCCCAGGTCGGGGACTCGGTTGGGGAAATCTTTGAATCCTTTGGCCTTAGGGCCATCGGGGCGCCGGGATCCACGGCCCTGTTGGCTTTGTTAAACGACGCCGTCAAAAAGGGCGGGGCCTTCGCCTCAAGCCACGTGGGCGGGCTCTCGGGGGCCTTTATCCCGGTTTCCGAGGATCTGGGCATCGGCGCCGCGGTCGAGGCCGGATATCTGGGTTTGGAAAAACTCGAGGCCATGACCTCGGTTTGTTCGGTGGGTTTGGACATGGTTTCCCTCCCCGGCGACACCTCGGCCGCCACCTTGTCCGCCTTAATCGCCGACGAGATGGCCATCGGGGTCATAAACCACAAAACCACGGCCGCCCGTTTAATCCCCGTCCCGGGCAAAAAGGCCGGGGACATGGTGCGTTTTGGCGGCTTATTGGGCTCGGCCACCATCATGGAGGTTCGCGATTACCCGGAGGCCGAGGCCTTCGTCAGTCTGGGCGGCCGCATTCCCGCGCCCATCCACAGTTTGAGAAACTGAACCGGTTTTAAAAACCGGTATGGTTATAGGACTAACTTGGTTTTGAAAAAAATCGGGATGGTTTAAGGACTAACTCGGTTTTGAAAAAAAACCGGGATGGTTTAAGGACTAACTCGGTTTTGAAAAAAGTAGGCGAGGTTTTTTTTTAACCTGGCCGGTTTGGGACGTTAACCCGGAAAAATCTTTTTCCTCAAAAATTTTTTGTTTTTTCAGCAGAGGGTAGATGAGCAAATATCACGTCGATCGAAGTTTAGCCTATTTTGTTTTTTCGCAAACTCTTTTTTTCGTCCTTACCCAAGGGCCCTTGGCGAATAATTTTTGAGGTTCCCAATGACTGTAGCCAAACCGCATAATGACTTTAAAGTCGGTGGGGAGTTAGAGCTCCACTGCCCCAAATGCCAGCGGAAGACTTCACATAAAATCGTGACCATCCAGGGCGGCCAGCCCAAGCGGGTTCTTTGCCAGGCCTGCGATCACAAGTACCTTTATAAGGCCACCGACCCGGAGGGTTTGGAAGCTGCGGCCGAAACCCCGGATGGCGAAAAAGCGGCCCATAAGGGCCCTTTGGGAGGTAAGGGCGCGGCCAAGGCCAAGGGCGGGGCCAAAGCCGGCCAGGAGCGCTTAGGGGGCGATATCGAACCCGCCGACAAGTCGGGGGATGACATGGAGGACGATTTGCCAAAAGACAAGGAAGATAGTTTTGGGGGCGACCCGGAAGGGGATTTGGGGGGCGATTTGGGTTCTAAGGAAGGGGGCTTAGGGCTTGGGGAGAAAAAGGCCCCGGCCAAAGCCGCCGCCAAGGCCCCGGCCAAGGCCGCCAAGCCCAAAATCGGCGTCAAGGTCGTGGTCTCCAAAAACCTCAAAGGGGCCTTGGGTAAGACCGGCAAAATCACCGACGAGGATTTGTACGACGAGTTTGAGGAGGTCGCGAAACCCAAAACCGCCAAGACCAGGGCCAGGATCACGGCCGAGGCCAAACTCGCCCGGGAAGACCGGGAACTCAAGGAAGCCAAGAAATTGGCCCTGGAGGAAATCGAGCAAAACAAAGAAAAGTGGAACGATCTAAAAAACCGTTTCGCCAACGTCAACCCGGTGGATTACGCCCTAAGCGGCGATTTCGCCCCGGAGCAAGTTTTAAGGCACGGTAAATTTGGCCTGGGTTTCGTGCTCAAGGTGATCTTGCCCAATAAAATCGAGGTCCAATTCGAGGAATCCGTTAAGACCCTGGTCATGCGGGTGCCCAATGTCTAACGCCCCCCCGACCATGGGCACCATCTACCCCAGGGGGGTAATCGACTTGCACTCCCATACCATCCACTCCGATGGGGAAGTGGGGCCGGCGGAATTGGCCAGGAGGGCTTACAAAAAAGGCTACGTCGTTTTGGGCCTAAGCGATCACGTCGATCAGTCTAACCTAAAAAGCGTTCTTTCGGCGGCCATCGAGGCGGCCGGGAGCCTTTCCGGCGTGATAGGCCTAACCCTATTGGCCGGGGTTGAACTCACCCACGTGCCGCCCTCCCAAATCGCCGACCAGGTGGCCTTGGCCAGGGACCTGGGCGCGGATTACGTCGTGGTTCACGGCGAGAGCTTGGTCGAACCGGTGGCCCCGGGGACTAATTTCGAGGCCATAAAGGCCAAGTGCGACATCTTGGCCCACCCGGGGTTAGTGACCGACGAGGAAGTCGCCTTGGCCGCCAAAAACGGCGTTTACCTTGAGTTGACCTCCCGCGGGGGACATGATTGGGGCAATGGCCACGTGGCCGCCATGGCCCAAAAACATGGGGCCAAGTTACTGATTAATTCTGACGTCCACGCCCCCGACGAGCTATTGACCCCGGTGGCTCAAAAGCTGGTGGGCTTGGGCGCGGGCCTTTCTCACGAACGCTTCAATGGTTTAATGGATGAGGCCTTGTCTTTGGCCAAAAAGCTGGCCGCCAAGGGAGGTCGGCTTGACAAAACGTAACCTGGTAAAGCTTTTCATTCTAATCCCTTCCGCGCTGTTTTTGATCTGGTGGGGCTGGTCGGGCAATTTCGCCTTTAACCGGGCCTCGCTTTTTACCCTTTTTGACCAAGAATCATTCTTCACCATGGAAGTGGGGCGCTCTTCCATGGGTTTTGCCCGAAGGACGATAAAAGTCGATCCCCGGGACAACCTAACCTCCCTCTCCGAAGCGTCCGTCCTAAACCTAACCTTTTCCGGCCTGCCGCTAAAGATCAAAACCGAATCGGACATCGTCTTTGACCAAGACGGCCGCTTGGTTTCCGCCGTATTTAGTTTGCCCATGGGGCCCGTGTCCGGCCAAGCCAAGGCCACCGTGGAAGGCCAAACCATCAAAATGGAACTGACCATGGCCGGAACCACCCACGTGGCCGAGGCGCCCATGCCCCCCACCGGCCCGGTCTTGGTTTCCGGCTTAATCCCTTGGTTGGCTCACCAGCGCAATATCCCCATGGGCCGGCCCATTGGCCTAAGCTTACTCGATCCCATCTCCATGACCTTTAAGCCCGGCCAGCTTACCGTCGAGGACGTGACCGAGATGGATGACGAACTCCAGGTTTTCAAGATAACCTTGGTTTTCATGGGCGGCGAAAGCAGCGAATGGATCAATAGCCAAGGCAAACTCCTAAGGCAATTTAACCCCAACCTGGAAATCGGCCTCATCGCCGTCCGGGACCGGGAAGTCGAAACCGTCCGAAGCCAGATCGAAAAAGCCCTGTCCGAACCCGTCTCCATCCCCGAAGGCCCCCTGGCCAACCTGATTAGCGGTTTTATCTCAAACGACGGCCTGGACGTCCTAAGCAAAGCCATCACCCAAGGCGGGGAAGCCAGCCCCTGGACTTTGGTAAGAAACCCCCCGGCTTCCGGCGACGTTTCCGGCCAGGCCCCAAGCGAGGCTTCGGGCCAGGCTTCCGGCGAAGCCCCAAGCGCGGTTACCGGCGAGGCCCCGGAGGGCGTCACGAGTGACCCCCAGGCTGATCCCCAGGCTGGCCCCCAGGCCCCAAGCCCGGAGGCGCCCTAGGCCATTTGGGGAAGGGTTCCAGTTTTTTGGGGGTGGCGGTTTTGGGGGGATCGGGTCCGGCCAAAACCGGCCCCGTAAACGCCCAAATTCGGGCCCAGGGGCGCTTGGGAACCCGACCTGGGGGTAAATAGGACCCCCGAGGCCGCCCAGGGGCTCTGGGGGGCTTTTTGGCCGTTCGC
>JAITLH010000405.1 GCA_031277995.1 Deltaproteobacteria bacterium | reverse complement strand
AGCCATAAAAGTAAGATTATTATTTTTTTTGCCGATGGTTTTTTGATTTAAACTGGCCTTTGAATTTTAGGGCCTAATAAATCATGATTAATACGCCTGTTAGCTTGTTATTTCATGTTTCAAACGCGAAAAGAACGCAAAAAGAACGCAAAAAGTTAGCCAATAAGCTAGGATAAGTTATGAACAGCCAACAAGGCCTGGGCGGCTTCAGTCCCCAAAGTCTCAAGGCCCTCTCCGCCATCGTGGGCCAGGGCTTTTGCCGAAGTCAACCCATTGATTTGGAACTCTATTCCTACGACTCATCGCCTTTTATCCACTACCCTTCGGTCGTGGTTATTCCCGGCTGCGTCGAGGAAATGGCCGCGGTGGTTTCCCTTTGCCGCCGCCACGGTTGGCCTTTGACTTGCCGAGGGGCCGGGACCAGTTTGTCCGGGGGAGCCGTGGCCAACCGGGGGGGCGTTTTGATGTCCACGGCCAGGGTTAACCGCTTGGTCGAAATGGATCTCTTGGAAGAAACCGTCTTGGTCGAATGCGGCTTGGTAAATTTGGAATTGCAAAAAGCCTTGGCCCCCTTTGGTTACATGTTTCCCCCGGATCCGGCCAGCCAAAAGGCCTCGACCTTGGGCGGGAACATAGCCGAAAACGCCGGGGGCATCAAGGGGGTCAAATACGGCATCACCAAACACCACGTCCTGGGGTTGGAGTTAATCTTGGACGACGGGACTTTGGTTAGAACCGGGGCCCTCAAAAAAGGCTTTGAGTTTAACTCTCCCGATCTAACCGGGATATTTCTGGCCTCCGAAGGCACCCTGGCCTTGGTGGCTAGGGCTTTACTGAAAATCACGCCCCTCCCGAAGTCTTACAAAACCGTCTCCGTGGTCTTTGACAGTCTCTTGAAATCCGGCCAAGCCGTCTCGGCCATCATCGCCGAGGGCATCATTCCAACGGCCCTGGAAATCATGGATCGCCGACTAATCGCGGCCCTTGAAGACTACCTGCGGCTTGGTTTCCCGGCCGGGGCCGAGGCCATGCTCCTAATCGAATTGGACGGCCTGGGCCCGGAACTTGACTCCCAGCTGGCCAAGATTAAAGACATCTGTTTTGGGAGCGGGGCGGCAAGCTTGGAAGAGGCCGAAACCCCAGAGGATCGAGAAAAGCTTTGGCTGGCCAGGCGTTCCGGTAACGGGGCCTTGGGGCGCATAAAACCCAGCACCATCGTCCAAGACGTGACCGTGCCCATCGTCCATCTTTCAAAAATGCTTTCCTTGGTTCAGGAAGTGGCCGATCGCCACGGCGTGATCATCGTGCAAATGGCCCACGCCGGCGACGGGAATCTCCATCCCCATTTATTGTTTGACCCCGCCGACGGCCAAGAATACTTAAGGTGTTTAAAGGCCAGCGCGGAAATTTTCGCCGCCGCCCTGAAAGTGGGCGGAACCATCACCGGCGAGCACGGGATTGGCCTTGAGAAAGTGACTTTCATGACCGACGAGTTTACCGTGGCGGAACTCGATTTCATGGCTTCGATTAAGTCCGGACTCGATCCCACCGGGATTTTTAACCCGGACAAGATCCTACCCCAAAAATGGCAACCCCACAGGACGGCGAAGCATGGCTGAAAGGTTTTTTTAAAGGACGCTTTTTTAATGGCTATCGTCGATTGGAAACAAGGTCATGGTCGCATATCCCAAAACGCACGGTCAACTGAAAATCGTTTTCATGGAAGCCAAATCGGCCCGCAAATCCATTTTGCCTTGCGGTTTGGGGCACGCTTTGGATTTGGCGGCCAACGACGATCGTTTCGTGGCCATAAGTTCCAAGGAATTAAACCAGATCGAGTCGGTTGAGCCGGACAATCTCTTGGCCGCGGTGGGGGCGGGCTTGACCGTTTCGGATTTGGAAAAGGCCTTGGCCCCGACTGGTCTGTATTGGCCGGTTACCGGGCCTTATGGGCGAACGTTGGGCGGCATCATGGGCCAGGGGCTTTTGGGGGCCGAAACCATGGCCAAAGGCACCATGGTTGACTGGATCTTGGGAACGGCCATGATGACCCCCTCGGGAGAAATCGTCAAAAGCGGCGGGCGGACCCTAAAAAACGTCAGCGGCTACGATTTGACCAGGCTGGCTTGGCGAGCCAGGGGTTCGTTGGTCATGAACGTTTCCTTTATTTTGAAACTTTTGCCCAAGCCCAAAATCTGCCCGGTCATGGAGTTTTCCATCAAATCATTAAAACTGGCCGCCGCCCATATGGAGACCATCATAAAGGAACGCTTTGGCGTCCAGAACCTAAGGCTCATCGGCGACAAAAAAGGCCTTAGGATTTGCGTCTGGATGACCGGGTTCGTCGAATACGTAACCGCCCAGGAAGAAAAGCTTAAGTGTTTACTCAAAGACCCCAGCGATCTTTTTGAGGACGGCTTCGAATATTTCAACCACGCCGATTCGATCTTTAACCTGCCTGACGAAAAAATAAAAATTTTCGCGGGCAGTAGGCATCACTTACTCGAGACCGTTAGAAACCTTAGCTGGATTGGCGATCACGATTTCGTCCTCGATCTGGGCTCGGGTCGCTTGGCCCTGGTCTCGCCCCCAAAATCCACGGAGGACCTGGCCTTTGAATCGGGGCTGGTCCTTATTTCCGGCCAGGTCTTCCAAACCGGCGGCCCCCTCTTTCGAAGGGTCAAGACGGCCATCGATCCCAAAGGAACTTTCCTGACGCTGTAATGGGCGCCAGGTTTGGCCAATTTAGTGGCGGGGTCCCTTAAAAGGCCAGGGACAAGCGAATTAGGCCCCGGCCGATGACGCCTTTGACCCAAAGTGCCCTTGGCCCAAAGGCTATTTGGCCAAAGCCGCTTTGGCCAAGAAAATTCAAGCGAGGATAGGTTTGAGCGAAGGACGGATTTTTTACCATGTCGGGTTATGAAGAAATTTCGCGCTGCAATCGTTGCGGCTTTTGCCAAAGCGTTTGCCCTACCTATCTTCATTCCCTAGACGAGGTCCAGGTGGCCAGGGGCCGAATTTATTTGGTCAAGCTATTGTTGGAAGGCAAGTACGATTTTACCAAAGACGAGGGGGTGGCCGAAAAAGTCGACGAATGTTTGCTGTGCGGGGCCTGCACGGCGGCTTGCCCTTCCTCGGTCAAGACCGACGAGGTGATGGTGGCGGCCAGAAACGATTTCGCCACCAACCGCGGTTTAAAACTCTTCCAAAAACTGGTCTACCGGGGCTTGTTACCATATAAGGACAGGCTGGAAAAGGTCACGGCTTTGCTTAAGGTCTACGAAAAAAGCGGGGCCAGGGGGCTTCTTTATGGGAAGGCCTTGCGGCGGGCCTTGGACAAGCTGGTTTATTTCGATTCCTTTTTGCCCGACAAATTAAGCAAACCCGCCAGGGCGGGACTGGATTCGGTCATTAGGCCGACGGGAAAGGCCAAGGCGAAGATCGCTTACTTTTTGGGCTGCGCCTCAAACGTCTTTTGGGCCCAAACGGTCAGGCGATCTTTGGCCTATCTGTCCGCCAGGGGGGTGGAAATACACCTGCCCCCCACCACCTGTTGCGGCGAACCGCACCGCTCCTCGGGCGATCTTGAAGAGACCAGGATTTTGGGCCTAAAAAACTCCCCCCTGATCTTTAACGCCGATTATGACTTCATCGTGACCGACTGCTCGACCTGCGCCAAAGCCCTTAGCCGATACGACGAATTCGTTGGGGCGGATTCCCGGGAAGGCGAAAGGGTCAGGGCTTTTTTGCCTAAGGTACTCGACCTAAACACCTTCGCGGTGGAAAAGTTGGGGATTATCGGGGAAAATTTAAAACCCACCTCGTTTAGCCGCGTCACTTACCACGATCCCTGCCACGCCGTCAGGGGTTTGGGGATTAGGGAAGCCCCCAGGGCCATCCTAAAGGCCATACCGAATCTGGAATTTACCGAGCTTGACGGGGCCGACACTTGCTGCGGCGGGGCCGGTTCCTACGGCTTTAGCCACCCGGAGATGAGCGGTCGCATGGCCGCCTCCAAAACCCTCAAGATCGCCCAGAGCGGGGCCAATTTGCTTTCCACCTCTTGCCCGGCCTGCGCCCTGCAGCTGGGGGCGGGCTTAAAGAGAGCCTCAAGGCGACTGGCCATAGCGCATCCGGTGGAACTTTTGTTCGAATCGGCCAACCTGGCCCCCTTAAAGACCTAGGACGGGGTTTTGGCCAAAGGCCTATGGAATCAGGCCTTTAGGGCCACCATTTGGCCAAAGGCCTATGGGATAAGGCCTTTAGGGCCGGGCGCAATCGCCCGAGTCCCCGGCCAAGACTTCCAGGGCGTGATCGAGGATGGGCACGATGGCGTTAAGGTTTTCGTCCACGGCCTTTGGGCTTCCGGGTAGGTTGACGATTAACGTTTTGGCGCGAATCACGGCCACCCCGCGGCTAAGCATGGCCCTGGGGGTTTTTTTGTAACCCTCCAAACGCATGAGCTCGGCCAGTCCCGGAACGACGCGGTCGGCCACGTCCATGGTGGCCTCGGGCGTCCAGTCCCGGGGCGAAAAACCCGTCCCCCCGGTCGTCGCGATAAAATCCACTTCGCCGGAATCGGAAAACTGGGCCAAGTTTTGGGCCAGGGTTTTTCGGTCATCGGGTAATATTAGGCGTTTTTTGATTTCGAAGCCGGCCTTGGTCAAAATGTCCGCGACCTTGGCCCCGCTCACGTCTTCGCGCTCGCCGGCGCTCCCCTTGTCGCTTAAAGTTATTACCGCCGCCCGATACGCTCGAGTCATTTTTTTCACCTCACCATCAATTGCGCTTTTGATTAAAAAACCAAAAAAATATCCCCCAACCGGGGTTTTTTTTGGCGGGATCGGCCTGGGCCTTTCCGCCAAAGGAGTTTGGGATCGTGGAAGAAAGAAAGAAAAACCTGGCCCCGAAGGCCAAAAAGGCCTTAAAAGAACGGCCTAAGGCCGATTCCGGCGACGATTCCGGGCCCCTTGGCGGCGCCGATTTAGGGGCGGCCGATTTAGGGGCGATTAAGGGCGCCCAAACGGGCCCGGACGGTCTGGTCAGGTGCCCCTGGGCCTTGGCGGATCCCCTGTCGAGGGCTTACCACGACGCGAGGTGGGGGCGGCCTTGCCATGACGATGGCGAGTTATTTAAAACGCTGGTCCTGGAAGGCATGCAAGCCGGGCTGTCCTGGTCGCTTATCCTAAAAAAAGAAAGCGAGATACTGTCCGCCTTCGAGGGCCTGGACCCCAAAAAGGTGGCGGCGTTCGGGGCCGAAAAAGTCGACGAACTCATGAAAAACCCCGGGATAATCAGAAACCGTTTGAAAATCAACGCGGCCATAACCAACGCCAAGCTATTTTTGGCCCTGGCCCAAGAAAAGGGCTCCTTTTCCGACCATGTCTGGTCATTCGTGGAAAGTAAACCCATCGTCAATAACTTTCGGGAAATGGCCGAGCTTCCGGCCACGACGGAAATTTCCGACCGGATAAGCCGGGACTTAAAGAAACGGGGCTTTAAGTTTATCGGTTCCACCATAATCTATTCGTTTATGCAGGCCATGGGCCTGGTAAACGATCACTTGGTGGACTGCGCCTTTAGGTTCCCGGAGGGCCAAGGGTAAACGCTTTGGCAAAAGCCTCAGCGGCCAAAAGCCCCAAGGGCTTTGAAACCTAAAGGCCGTAGGGCCAACCGCGGCCAAAGCCGCAGGCCGGAAAAACGCATTGGGGGCAACTTACGCACAAACCGCCATGGCCCATGCGCCGGATTTCCTTTCTGGTGATTTTTAGGCCGGCCGCGATTCGGGGCATCAGGACGTCAAAGACGGTCATTTTGCCAAACATTACGCAGCCGGGGAGGCCCAGAACCGGGACGTCACCGATGTAGGCGACCAAAAACATGGCCCCGGGCATGACCGGGGAGCCGTAGGTGATTATTTGGGCGCCCGAGGCCTTGATGGCTCCGGGCGTGAGATCGTCTGGATCGACGCTCATGCCCCCGGTGCAGGTTATGAGGTTGGCCCCCAAATCCAGGGCTTTTTTGACCGCCTGGGCGATGTCCTCGATCTTGTCGTCGCAAACGGTTTTTTCGATGACCTCGATTCCGTATTCACCAAGTTTCTTTTCGACCACGGGGGTGAAGGTGTCGGTAATCCGGCCATGAAAAACCTCGCTGCCGGTGGCCACGATGGCCGCCTTCATGGGCCTGAAGGGTTTTATGGCCAAGATCGTTTTGCCCTTCAAAAGTTTTTCCACCCGGTCCAATTTTTTTTGTTCCACGGCCAGGGGGATAATCTTAAAACTGGCCACCTTGTCGCCCTTTTTGACCCTAACCCCGCTTTGCCTGGTTACCAAGGCCATCTCGTCGTCGTCGTTAAACTCCTCCAATAGCGCCAAGTCAATCAAAAACAGCCCGTCCCCGTCCGCGGTCAAGTGGAGGCCCCCTTCCTTGGCCTCGGTCGCCGCGAAGGGCCCCTCCAGATTGGCCGACTTATACAGGGCCGTGACGGCGTCGTTTTCATGGACCATGTTTTCGCCCAGGTCCCAAACGAAGAGATGGGTTTTGCCGATGGACAGCAAAACCGGTATGTCTTCTTCCCTAACCACGTGCCCTTTTCTAAAGGCGGTTTCTTTAACCTGTTCTTTGACGATCCTGGTCAGATCGTGGCAGAGGACCGTTCCCACGGCGTCCTCGGTTTTGATGGTTTTCATTCTAAAATCCCACGTTTCAAGTCGCGGCCAAAGGCCGCCTGCGAAAAAAAAGCGAAAATATAGTTACCCGGTCAAACCTGGCCTATGGACGAAAAAAAATTTTTTTTGGTTAAACAAA
>JAITLH010000400.1 GCA_031277995.1 Deltaproteobacteria bacterium | reverse complement strand
TTTTGAAATAATGAAAATAAACGCTTGACATAGTTGATTCTATATGTCATACTTTCTAAATGTTTGGTTAAGCGATTGTTAGCTCGCTTAAATCATTGCGAAATTAGCTTAACCAAACTTCTCAGCTTCTTAATTCGTACCACATTCTTTTTTGAAAACTCGCTCCTTAAAAACCGAACGAAATTACCGTTCCGGGCCGTTTAGTTTTTTGCCAAAATCTAAGCTCTCGTTTTGAAAGTGGTAATTTTAGGTTTTTTTCGCCGTTCGTTATCCTTTGTCTCGGTTCATGCTTACGTGGGATAAGTAACGTAGAGTTTGCCATTATCAGTTAAAGTTAACCGCGTCGGGGCCGTTTTTCCTCCGGAAAAGCCACAAAATGAGGTTTGAAGTTAGCTATTAAAGCGCCGTGAACCCCCCGCTTAAAACCCTACTCCAGTGGCCGGGTTGGCAAACGCCTTATGGGGCGTGCCCGGAACGGAGATCGTCTAACCAACGGGAGACTAAATGAGTTATCACAGGTTAAACACGTCGATAAAATATGCCTTTCTGCCAATGCTTTTATTGGTTTTATTCCTGCCTGGTTGCTTCAAGTCAGACCAAGCCAAAGTCTTTAAACAAAAAGACCCAATCACCTCCATCTACACGCTAAACCAACAAAGGGTTAATCAAATCCTCAAAACCGCCTTTTCCCAGATCGGTAACCCCTATCGTTACGGCGGCAATTCCCCGGAAACGGGTTTTGATTGCAGCGGTTTCGTTAGCTGGGTTTACAAACAAGACGGCATCGCCCTGCCGCGCTCGTCAAGGGACATGCTGGCCGTGGGCGAACCCATTCCCATGGAAGAGCTTAGGCCCGGGGATTTGGTGTTTTTTAACTACGGCTATTCCCACGTGGGGATCTATACCGGGGAAGACAAATACATCCACAGCCCCAGGACCGGCAAAAGGATCGAGGAAGTTTATCTCACGGCCAAGGGCCGCGGGGATCATTTCGTGGGGGCCCGCCGGATAATCGACAACATCGGCGTAAACGTCATCTCCGATCGGCTCAAAAACCAGTGGATCGCCCAGTCGAGGCATCAGACCGACCTGGCCCTCCAGGCCTCGGCCGGCCAAAGGCGCTCGGCCTTACCCAATTCCCGGGTAACCCAGTCCACGCTTACGGCCGCGTCAAGCCTGAGCCCGGCCAAATTCGCCGCCCCCAAATCGGCGAGCGTAAAACCGGCCACCGTAAAACCCGCGAGCGTCAAACCGGCGAGCGTCAAACCCGCCACCGTCAAAGTGGCTTCGGGCCAAAAGGCCGCGGCCAAAAAGACGGCCAACGCCAAGACCAAAAAGAACACCTACAAGGTCGTTCCCGGCGACAACTTGGTCACGTTGGCCAAGCGCTACGGGCTTAGCTCCAACGACATCGCCGCCGCCAACAAAATAAAAGACAAAAATAAGCTACAACCCGGCCAGGTATTAATCATACCGGCCAAGGCCAAAACGGCCGCGGTCGCCAAAAACAAGGTCACCAAGAAAACCGCCGGCAAAGCCAAGGTGACCAAAACCACCTCCGCCGCAACCCCAAAGACAAAATCATAACCTTTCGAGAGTCCCGATCTTGGCCCAAACCCAAGATCGGGACTCGTTTTTTTCGCTTAACCCATTTGGCCCCGGGCCCAAACGGGTGGGTAAAAATTTGCTTTTGGCCAAAACCCTGGGCGCTTTTTTGGGGCCCGGGGTTAAAAGGCCCTAAATTCCCGTCCATTCGGGATTTTTTTTGGGCTTAAAAAGAAGTTGGCTTTGGGGAATGGACTTTGGCCCATTTAAATTAATTAAAGTCAAAACGTAGGCTTACTTATTTTTCCGGAGTAATTTTTCTTAAGATCCCGTAGTAGCTATATATCAATAAAAAAATTAAACGTAATTAACGCGCCAGCCGAAGGCTTGTCAAAAATATCAAATTCATGGTAGACTAGTAATCGGTACGAGTCATAAATCATTACATGGCCCATAACGGGTCTTTAGCTCAAAAAAATATTGATGTTTTTACCATTTTTACATAAAAACATACACAATCATTGATTTTAACGGATTTTCGTCGTTATCTAGTTGGCCCAAGCCCAGCCCACGGTTAGGTTTTGGCGGGCCCCGGGGAGAAGGCGAAAGCCGCGCCACTTACGGTTACGAAGACGCGTTACCCAATTGGCCGCGATTGGGGCTTTGTCCCACCAAAGAAAAATAGACATCCCAAACACGACGGTGGGGGCCCCGAAAACCCAAGGGTTTAAGGCTAGCCCTCCCTTTCCCCTAACGGTAAGGTTAGGGGTTTAGTTAGGTAACGTATATGCTTGATCCCAAAAAACTGTCCATCGATCCCCCGCCTCACCCGGGACAGGTACTGAAAAAAGACTACATAGAACCCCTGGGTATTTCGGTCACCGATTTATCCGCCAAACTGGGCGTATCGAGAAACACCTTATCCAGTATCATAAACCGCCGTTCCGGGGTCAGCGCCGACATGGCCCTCCGCTTCGCCCGGGCCCTTAAAACCCCGCCGGAATTCTGGCTGAAGCTGGAATACTCCTTTCAACTTTACGAGGCCCAGCAATACGATTCCGGCTGGCGCGAGGTCGAACCCATCAGGTTCAATAAATCCCTGGCCCTGGGCGAAAACCCCTACAAGAGGGGCGTCAAAGCCAAAAGGCTGCCCCGCGTCAAGGCGTGATGGTTTTCAAATAAAAAAAAGGCCCCGCGGGGCCTTTTTTTTATTTGGCCACGGGCAGATCGGCGGTGAAGGTGGTTATGACATTGGGCGTGGAACGCACGGATATGCGGCCGTTCCCGCGGTTTATGATGGCCCAGACCATGGCCAGGCCCAGGCCGTGACCCTTGTCCTTGGTGGT
>JAITLH010000396.1 GCA_031277995.1 Deltaproteobacteria bacterium | reverse complement strand
GGGGCCTGGGGGCCCATCGGTCGATTTTTTGACTTTTTAGCGACCTGGCAGTAAAATTATATTACGGCGGCGGACGTTTCGACGACGCGCTCCCGGGGCGACCCAAAAAGGGATCGTTATGGCGCGGATCTTGACATTCGTTTAAACGTACTTATATTTTATTGGTAGTCATGCCCTAGACGAAAACGGTCGCGGCGAATTTAGTCCCGAAGTCAATCGCGCGTCCCATCTTTTCGTAATTTCTTAGGGTAGTTAATTATTTAAAGCGCCAATTTGGCGTTTTGGATCATTTTCTTTCTGGACCGCGAGGTTTTTTTCGCGGTGTCACGTTCTCAACCTATTCGCTTCATCGGCCGAAAAAGACCGATTTTCGCGGAGAGCCGCCCATCGGCCGGGTGTGGGGGGCTGGGAGCCTTTACGATGTGGGAATACACAGATCGCGTCATGGATCATTTCGAAAACCCCCGAAACGTGGGGGTAGTCGCCCGTATCGATGGTGAGGGCCAAGTGGGGTCGCTTTCTTGCGGCGACGCCCTAAGGCTCACCATCCAGGTCGATAAGGACCGGGACATCATCGAGGACGCCAAATTTCAAACCTTTGGTTGCGCCAGCGCCATCGCTTCTTCCTCGGCCCTAACCGAGATGATTAAAGGCAAGACCGTCGAGCAAGCCTTGTCCATTACCAACCAAGACATCGCCGATTTTCTGGGGGGCCTCCCCCGGGAAAAAATGCATTGCTCGGTCATGGGGCAAGAAGCCTTGGAAGCGGCCGTGGCCAATTACCGGGGCCTGCCTCCCAAAGACGCGGAAACGGACATTGTCTGCCACTGCTTTGGCGTCACGGAAAGGGAGATTGAAAAGGTCGTTAGGACCAATAGGCTAACCACCGTGGAAGAGATCACCCAATACACCAAAGCCGGCGGCGGCTGCGGCAAATGCGTGCCGGAGTTGGAAGCCATCCTAAACCGAATCCTCCACAAGGTACCGGGTAACGGTTCCGGGCAGGCCGAAAAAGCCCCGGTCAAGATGACCGCCTTAAAACGCATAAAATTAATTGAGGAAGTCATAAACGGCGAAATCGCCCCGGCCCTGATGAGGGACGGCGGCGACATTGAGCTTGTGGACGTGGACGGAAACGAGGTGGTCGTGGCCTTAAAGGGCGCCTGTTCCAGCTGTCCGGCTTCCAAACGCACCCTGGCCGATTTCGTGACCGAAAAGTTACGCGCCTTGGTGGATCCAAAAATCGTGGTCAAGGAATATCGTTCCTAGGACCCGTCAACCGCCGGGGTCCCAATGGGCTCCCCTCTCCCGTCCCGTAAAGTGGACGGCCTCAAAAAAAGCGCCATGAAGGGTCATATGGAAACCATTTATTTTGACAACAACGCCACCACCAGCGTGGATCCCCAAGTCCTGGAGGCCATGCTGCCTTTTTTCAAGGAAAACTACGGCAACCCCTCCAGCATGCACCATAAGGGCGGCGAGGTGGCCGCCTCGCTTAGGCAAGCCAGGCTTTCCCTGGCCGAGCTTTTGGGCTGCGAGCCCCACGAAATCATTTACAATTCCTGCGGCACGGAAAGCGACAACACGGCCATCTGGTCGGCTCTGAGAACCCAGCCCGACAAGAGGCATATCGTCACCAGCAAGGTCGAACACTCGGCCGTCATCAATAACGTCGCTTTTTTGCGGCGTTTGGGTTACCGGGTAACCGAGGTCGGGGTCGATCGCCAGGGGCGCCTCGATATCGCTGAGTTGAAAAGCTCCCTTTCCTCGGACACGGCCTTGGTCACCCTTTTGTGGGGCAACAACGAGACCGGCGTTCTTTTTCCCGTCGAGGAAATCGGCCAACATTGCCGGGAACGGGGCATCGTCTTCCATACCGACGCCGTCCAGACCGTGGGCAAGATCCCCATTAACCTTAAAAAATCCCAAATCGACATGCTCTCCCTTTCCGGGCATAAACTCCACGCCCCCAAGGGCATCGGCGCCCTCTACGTCAGGCACGGCCTTAAGTTCGCCCCCTTCATGATCGGCGGGCACCAGGAAAACGGCCGCCGGGGCGGGACGGAAAACGTTCCCTACATCGTGGGATTGGGGAAGGCCGCGGAACTGGCCCTAAAAAGGCTGCCCGAGGAAAACGGCCGGGTCAAGGCCCTAAGGGATCGCTTGGAGGAAGGCTTACTGACCATCCCCTCGACCATGGTTAACGGCGATCGGGAATTCCGCCTGCCCAATACCACCAACATCAGCTTTGAGTTCATCGAGGGCGAGTCCATCCTCTTCCATCTCTCCCACGCCGGCATCTGCGCCTCCTCCGGGTCGGCTTGCACCTCCGGCTCCCTTGAGCCCTCGCACGTTTTAAGGGCCATGGGCGTTCCCTTCACCGCCGCCCACGGCTCGATTAGGCTGTCCCTATCCGTCACCAATACCGACGAAGAGGTTGACAAGGCCTTAAAAATCTTCCCCGACGTCATCAAAAAACTTCGAGACCTCTCACCTTTCTGGAAAGACGGGGCCCCGGCCCTGGATAACGGCCTTCTGACTTGCGACGAGGGCAATTGCCAAGTCTGTAGCTAAAAAATCTTCAACGGGGGCCATCGGGCCCAAAATAAAAAATCCCAACGGAAATAAATTTAAACGGCGAGGGCGATTCTCCCTCGCCGTTTTTTTTGGCCGCTTGCGGTGGCGTTTTTGTTGGGCCATTCACGATTGGGCTATTATTTTGGGGAGCTTGGCTCCCCTTTTTTTTTGGGTAACTTAGGGCAAGTAAGTTTACGCTTAAGGACAGTCAAAATTATTTAAAAAAATAAAATTAGGAGAAAGCGGGCGCAAACGAGAAAGTTCAGTTCGATAAGTTTGGCGAGTATTATTGGTATTGGCCAATGAGTCTTCATTGGAATTTAATAATTTCGCTTAACCAGACGGGCAATTGGGCGGGTACGCGATGGAACTTCCCATTAATGGTTGGGGCCAGACTCACGTTTAAGCCTAAGATCCGGTGAGCTAAGGCCACTTAAAGTCAGCCGAGGGAAAATTAACCCGCGCCGACGCGTAACTAAAACATACAAGTATTTCGCTTTAAATAAAACTTTGCAATATAATCCAATTAAATTATCGGACAAAAGAACAAAAAAATGCGTATGGCTCTTGACTTTTAGTGAACTTTTGATTTACCATGTAATTGAAAAGTTTCCGCAGGGCCGATATATCGCGGTCGATATCGATTTTTCAATAATCTACTTAATGGCAAAGGTGAGATTTAAGTTTAGGTTTTGGGAAAAACAAAAGCGGCCCGGCGCCCTAAATCATGACCCTGGGTCACCGAAAATTAGCCCTTTTTCCCAGAAAATGGGCGAAAAAAAATCACCGGCGAGGGAATCAAAAATTCCCCCGCGGGCGATTTGGTGAAAATTAAAACGGGCCCAAACTTTTTTCGCCCGGCTTTTTAAGGGCGGGCGCCCCGTCCGGGCTTAGCCTTGGCCGGGCTTAGTCTCGTCCGGGCTTAGCCTTGGCCTGGCTTAGTTTTGGACTTACTTGGTCTTGGCCGGGGTTTCGGCCTTGGCCCTTTTGGCCGGCGTCGCGGCCTTGGCCTTCTTGGCGGGCGTCTCGGCCTTGGGTTTTTGGGCCGGGGTTTCGGCCTTGGCCCTTTTGGCCGGCGCCGCGGCCTTGGCTTTTTTGGCCGGGGTCTCGGCCTTGGCTTTTTTGGCCGGCGCCTTGGCCTGTTCCCTTACGGCCGGGGTCGGTGACCCGGGCAGGTTTTCCAGGAGTTCTGGCGCAGGTTTAGTTTCCGCCTCGGGTTTGGCCGGTTCCTCGTCGCCTTCCTTTGGGGCGGCCTTATCGGAAACCTTTTGGGTTTCTTTCTCCGGCGCGGCCGGGGTCTCGGATACCTCGGCGACTGGGGCTTTTTCCGCCGGGGGCGCCGGACTTACGGCTTCCCTCTTTCCTTTTTGGATGAAATCGGGCCCGAAGAACACGAATGAGCCTACCATCCCTTTACCTGACATAGCCAAACTCCTATCTATGGACCTCCGAGTTTCATACCCGGAGGGGTTATATTAACAAAAAGGGTAGTATATTTTTAAAAACATGGCCTCGTTGGCCAGTAAATTATTGGCCATTTATATTTTTGACTAATAAAAATTAGACTAGGTCACCTCAAAATGACCAATGAATTCCCGTCCCAGAGACTCGCCTTTACCCCTTCCCCACGAAAAACCCTAAACCCAAACCGAAACAAAGCTCACAAAACGCTTGAGGTTTGCCTAAAGCGCCCAATGTCCGGCGCCCTGGGCCAAGGTCCTGGGCCCTGGGCCAAAGTCCTGGGCCCTGGGAACAAATTCCGGGATCCGGTCGAGAGCCGACCTTTTGGGGGTTATGGGTTACCTGGCCAAGGGGGAGCGTGGGGGGTTTTGTCGTCCGGGTCTCGTCGGTCCAAGGGAGGCTAAGGTCTTCCGGGGCTCTCTATCCGGAAACCGTATGGACCTAGAGCGAGGGACGGGATTTGTCAAAAAAATAAATCACCGGCTTCGAATTAGGGTCTAACGCTTATTGGTGTTTGATTAAAGTCAACTATACAGCAATTTGCTTTTTTTGACAACGATTAAATCGTCGGCCCCAAAACGTCGCCGTTTTTGGGGCAAAATCCTAAGGGGCCGGGGCTCGTTTAAAGGCCCTCTGGGGCCTTCGGGGACGGGGGAGGTAGTTTGGATGGGATTTTGGTCTCAAAGGCCGTCTGGGGGCCTCTGAGACCGTTCGCGGGGCATGTTTTGGGGGGACCTCAGGTGCCGAATTTGGGTTCCGACTTGGGGGGGAGGCCGGTTTTTGGCCGAGGCCTAAAACCCCGCCCTCGGCAGGGTTTTAGGTATCCCCGGCCGCTTTGGCCGGTTCGTCGATGAAGTGGGCTTTAAGGACGGAGAGGATCTTTTCCCGGGTGCCGGGGTCATAGGCGCCGTTTAGGAGGATTACGAACCACAGGGGTTCGTCGGGCCGATCGGGCCTTAAAAGGTAACCGGCCAGGGTCTGGATATCGGACATGGTGCCGGTTTTATAGTAAACCGAACCGTCCTTGGTGGCCTTGGCCAAACGGAGGTTGGGCTCAAAGACGGAGAGTATTTCGGACATTTGCCGGGCCGTGACTTGGTTATTGCGGCTAAGGCCGCTTCCTTCCACCAAGGTCAGCTCGGATAGGCCGTTTCTGGAAAGGTAATCCAGGACCGCTTGCCGGCCCTTTTCCATGGTGGCCGGGGCCCCGTAGACCTCGGCGCCCATGATCAAAAAGATCTGGTTGGTCATGTAATTATTGGAGTATTCCAGGACGTCCGCTAGCATGTTCTCAAGATTACGCGTATTTACGTGGGTATAGAGGGGGGTGACCGAGCCGGGCAAGGTTTGGCCCAAAACGACTTCCCCGGTAACCGTAACGCCGTATTTTTCCAAAAGGGCCTTAATGATGAGACCGGATTGTTCCTCGGCCACTTTTGGGCTTTCGGCTATGTTTAACCTATAAGCCCCGGCCTTGGCCCTTTTGTTTTTGGGCTTATTTTTAGCCGCCAAATCCAAGGTTATGGGGGTCACGGGGGTGCATTTATCGGATTCAACAACCCGGCCGCCTTTGTCGATAAGGTAAGAGACGGTATTGAAATTAATGCCCAAGGCGCCGTTATAGGCGTCATATGGGTTACTGGTGAAAGTGTTACCGTCCAAAACCAGATCGGGTTCGAAGTAAGAAGTATCCAAATATATGTTCCCAACTTGCTTTAGCCCCAGGGAAGCCAACTTTTCAATGGCCAAGCATAGTTCTTCGGAAACCAAGAAGGGATCGCCATGACCCACCACCCAAAGGCCCCCGTCGTCGTCTAGGGCGAAGTCGGTCCGAAACTCGTAATCGGGCCCCAATATGTCCAAAGCGGCGGCGGCGGTAACCAGTTTTAAGATCGAGGCGGGAACGTAAAACTTGTCGGGATTAAGCGAGTAGAGTTCCCTGGGTCCCTTGCGATCGACGTGGTTATCCAAGACCAGCACGGCTCCCGAGCCGGCCAATTGGGTTACGTTTTCCGGCCAAGGCAGTTTGGATAAGGCTTCCAACCTGGCCGCGGCTTGGTTTCTCTTACCCGACGAGGATTTGCGGGGTTTTTTGCCAGTGGATTTCTTGGTCGCGGTTTTTTTGGTGGCGGCCTTCGCCCCAGACGTTTGAGACTTAAGGCTTATCTGCGCCTTAGACCCGGTGACCTTTTTCGTTGACGCGGCTCGCGCCCCGGGGGAGAACTTTGTCCCCAAAGCCAAAAGCGAGATTAAAAGGGCCACCATTAGGAGACGAATATGTCCTTTGCCTCCGGTTCCAAAAATTTTCATGCTGTAGACGCTCCGTCCGGTAAAAGGATTTGGCTGATCTTAACCGTCATGGCCGCGCTCTTGGCCATAATCGGCTCGGGTTGCGCGTTCATGACCGGCCCCAAAAGAAGCGGCAAATCCTACGTCATAAACGGCAAGCGCTATTATATCCTGGCCACGGCCGACGGATATAAGGAAAAAGGTTTGGCCTCATGGTACGGCAAGCCCTTCCATGGGCGCAAAACGGCCAGCGGCGAGGTCTACAACATGTATGAGTTCTCGGCCGCCCACAAAACCCTGCCGCTGCATACCTGGGTTGAGGTCAGAAACTTAAAGACCAAGCAAAGAATGTTTTTAAGGATAAACGACCGCGGGCCCTTCATTGACGTCCGGATTATTGACCTAAGCCAAGCCGCGGCCATAGAACTGGGCGTCCATAAGCCCGGCGTGGTACCGGTCTTGGTCATCGCCGTCCCCAAGGACCAGGCCAAAAAACTCACGGCCAGGCACAAAAAGGCCGCCCGAAAAGTCGACAATACCATGGCCAAACGCGAAGAAGAAGAAGACGACGACTAGGGGGCGACGGCCCCATGGGCCCTAGCCCCTTGGCCAACGGCCAGACCGTTTAACGAAAAAACCCTAATTTTCGACCCGCCCAAAACCCCAGGCCCCAAAGCGCCCTCCATCAAAGCTCGCAATCAAGTTTAACCAAAACTCCCCCACGGTTCGCGAAAACCTGAAGCCCTGGCCGTCCTTGACATAAGTACGGTTCGCGAAAACCTGAAGCCCTGGCCGTCCTTGACATAAGTTTGGTCCTGACCTATATTTACCCCAAAACGGGGCCAACGATCAATATCCCCGGCCCAAATCGGCCAAAGGGCCCGGCGCGTCCCTTTGGCCCCCATGGTTCCCATCGGTACCCAGCGGTCCGGACCCTTTCCCGGGCCCTCCCTCCCCTAAGCCCCAAGATGGTTAAACGCCGAGGATTAAACGCTTTCGACCATGACCAAAAACAATCACCTAACCACGGCCCGAGAGGTTTTATGCCAGGAGGCCAAAAGCCTTGAGCTCTTGGCCGAGAGCCTGGGCGATTCCTTTAACCAAGCGCTCGAAATCATTTTGGAATCCAAGGGGCGCCTGGCCGTGACCGGCATCGGCAAAAGCGGCTACGTGGCCAGAAAAGTCGCGGCCACGCTCTCTTCCACCGGCACCCCAAGTTTTTTCATTCACCCGGTCGAGGCCGGGCACGGCGATCTGGGCATGCTGGCCCGAAACCAAGACGTTTTGATGGCTTACTCAAATTCCGGCCAAACCAGCGAGCTTGGCGTGATTTTGCAATTTTGCGTCCGCTATTCCATCAAAATAATCGGGGTAACCAAAGATCCCGAGAGCCTTTTGGGCAAAAATTCCGACGTGGTCATCGCCCTGCCGGATCTTTTGGAGGCCTGCCCTTTGGGCTGCGCCCCGACCACTTCCACGACCATGATGATGGCCCTGGGCGACGCCTTGGCCCTAAGCCTTCTTTCGGCCAGGGGTTTTACCTTGGAAGACTTCCGCCGTTACCATCCCGGCGGAAAACTCGGGAGCCGCTTAAATTCCGTGGGGGATTTGATGCGCGTGGGCCCGGAACTGCCCCTGGTTGCCCCAACCGACCAAATGTCCCACGCCCTTTTAATCATGACCAAAAAACGCCTGGGCTGCCTGGGGATAGTTAAGGACGAAAAACTCATCGGCATGATTACCGACGGCGATCTAAGGCGCCATATGGGGCCAAACCTCCTGGAAACCAGCGCCCAGCAAATCATGACCGCCTCGCCCACGACTTTTTCGCCCGAAACCCTGGCCGCCAAGGCCCTGGCCACCATGCAAACCAAGGGCATCACCAACGCCTTTGTCCTAAACCAAGACCAGGTCCCCATCGGGGTCATACATATCCATGACATCTTGGCCGCCGGAGTGACCTAATTCAAAACCGCTTAAGCGTAATTACCGCGAATACGTTAACTTAATATCCCAAAAACGTCAAGTCTTTGGAAGACTTGACGTTTTTGTGGGGATCGGGGCGGCTTGGGGGCCTCGGGCGGACGGCTTTTACGGGCCAGGGTTTGATTTGGGTTTGGTAACTTAAGGCCGCCGGGGTATAATCAAGTACCCCGGGCTTTTGGGCCAAGGCGGCGCGCCTTTCTGTGGGGAGCGTCAAGGGGCCTAGGTTTTGGGAACAAAGAGAAAGATTTTTAGAATAGTTTTTTAAAATATTGGCCGATAAACACAAACCGCGAAAAAAGCGAAATAACTTGAGGTAAAAGCCTTGCCAGATCAAACGTTACTGAGCCTAAGTAAATTGGTTTACTGGGTTATCACCATTTATGTGTGGATTGTCATATTTAGGGTCATAATCAGTTGGGTTTCGCCAAGTCCATATTCCTCTTTGATGCGTTTTGTCTCCAGCCTAACCGATCCGCCGCTTAATTGGTTCAGAAAACGTTTCCCTTTGATACTGGGCGGCTTGGATTTTTCGCCCTTCATTTTCGTAATCGCGCTGGCCATATTAAGGATCGCCATCGTGGGCGGGCTTCAACTGCGGGCCGTCAACCAACCCCTGTCCATACTTTGGCCTTTCATGGCCTATCAACTAACTTCCATGATCCAGTCCTTTATCGTGTTTCTGGGGATTATCATGGTCATTAGGCTAATCATGTCCTTGGTTAACCCCTCTTTCGAAAACCCCTTGGTCTTATTCATCTACGCGGTCACCGAACCCCTCCTTTCCCCCCTGCGCCGCTGGTTCCCTTACGGGCCCAGGGGCCTGGACGTTAAGGCCCTGGTCTTTTTAATCGCCATGGTGGTGGCTTACCTACTTTTGGACCAACTGAGAATGGTCTTCATCCCCTACCTGCCTACCTACGGGACCATCGTAAACGCGCCGGTTTAACCAAAACGCAATTAACCTTCTTAAATTTGACTAACGTTAGTGCCATAAAAAATTTTTTAATAAAAAAACAGTTTTTACCTGAATCAATCCCGCTTACGGGTTAAACAAAACAGTTTTTACATAGACCAATCCCGCCTACGGGTTAACCAAAACAGTTTTTACCATGGATCAATCCCGCCTACGGGTTAAACTTACCCCCAGAGCCAGCCGCGACCGCTTGGTGGCCCGAGAGGGCGAGCGCTTAAAAGTCACCCTCACCAGCCCCCCCGTTGACGGCCAAGCCAACCAAGCCCTGATTAAATTTCTGGCCAAGGCCCTAAAACTGGCCCCCTCAAAATTGACCTTGGCCCAAGGGGCCGCCTCCCGGGACAAGCTTATTGTCGTGGACGATCTTAGCCAGGAAGAACTTTTCGCCAGGCTAGACCAGGCCCTGGAAAATAAGTAGCGCCAATAAGCAAAGCCAAAAAAAACCGGGCCCGCCGGTCGATGAAATCGACCTTGGCGGGCCCGGTTTTTTCGTTAGGGACCTATTGACGAAACAGGACTAGTCTAGCTTTGTCAAAATCGAGCGGGCGCGTTCCTCGTCGGTCTTAAGCTGTTTGACCAAACTCTGGGGGTCGGGAAAACGGACCATGCCGCGCATCTGGTCGATAAAATCCAGGTCGAGGCGTTGGCCGTATAGGCTTTGGTCAAAGTCGAAAAGGAAGGTTTCGACGGTAAGATACGGGCTCCCAAAGGTGGGGTTGTGGCCGATGCTGGTCATGCCGTCATGGTAGGTATCGTTTAATTTGACCTTGACCGCGTAGACGCCGGGGCCGGGGATGAGCTGTTTGACTTGGCCCAAATTGGCCGTGGGAAAACCCAGTTTTCTGCCCCGGTGGGAGCCGTCTATAACGATCCCGCTTAGTCGGTAAGGCCGGCCCAGGGAGGCGGCCGCGGCCTGGACCAGGCCTATTTTAAGAAGTCCCCTAACCCTGGAGCTGGAATAGCTGACCTCGTCGCCCATTTGGAGTTTTACCACGGTCAGGTGGATCTTTTTGTCCTTGGCCCATTTTTTTAGCGATTCCAGATGGCCCTCGGCGTTTCGGCCGTAGCGAAAATCCGGCCCGATGATAAACTCATGGGGTTCGACCCTGCTCCAAATAGCCTCGGTTAAAAATTCGTCGGCCGACATGTGGCTAAGATTTTGGCTAAACTCCAAGCGGCCCAAATGATCCAAGCCCCAGCCCTCCAAGACTTCGGCCTTTTGCTCAAAGGTGGTCAGGATTTCGGGATCGCTTTTGGGCGAAAGGACGGCGATGGGATGGGGATCGAAGGTCAAAACCAGCGATTGAAGGTTCAGGCTCTGGGCCCTTTGGATGACCTTTTCAATCAGATAACGGTGGCCCAGATGCAGCCCGTCAAAGACCCCAACGGTCATGGCCACCCGGGGCCGGTGGCTCTGTATTTTGCTTAGCCAATTTCGGGAGATTAACATGGGGGGGACATACCGAAAAAAAACGAAAAAAATAAGGCCTAGGCGGCCCGGGGGAGGCCAAGTTCGGCCCTAAAAAAAGCGTCCAAAAAAACCCTGGCAAAGCCGTTTGGCGAAAGCGCCCGAAGAAACCCTTGCGGTGAAAACGTTTGGCGAAAGCGCCCGACGAAACCCGCCTGAAAAAAGCGTTTGGCTGAAACCCTTATGGGATAAGCGCTTGGCCCCCGGCTGGGGGGCCAAAACAAACGTTAGTCTTATATTATACCCGCCTCGGGGCGATCTGTCAAAAAACCCCCGCGCCCCGCGCCGGGGCCTTTTGGCCGAGCGCGAGGCGTGGGGGGAAGTTTTTCTAATCATCCATGGGGAGGTAGTTGGATATCCTCGAACGCGAATAATCGTTGTAACCGTTGGAGGGGGCGGCTTTGGCCGAGCCGTTACCCGGGGCCAGGGAGCCGTTTTTGGATTTTTTGGAGCCGTCCACCAGTTCCTTTAAGCGGTGGGAGTTTTCGTCCAGGACCTT
Organism: Deltaproteobacteria bacterium; assembly: GCA_031277995.1. Taxonomy (GTDB): domain Bacteria; phylum Desulfobacterota; class Desulfarculia; order Adiutricales; family Adiutricaceae; genus JAIRNQ01. Next base: position 1,938 of record JAITLH010000396.1, on the reverse strand, counting down.
GGCTTCGTTGGTTAGGGAACTGGCCGCCCCGGCCGTTTGTTCCGAGACGGCGGCGTTTTTCTGGGTGACCTGATCCATCTCCTGGATGGCTATGGTGATTTGGGAGATGCCTTGCCTTTGATCGCTGGAAGCCGCGGCCACGCCCTCGATTATCTCGGAGACTTGCCGAACGTCGGTAACCAGGGCCCCAAAGCCGTCGTAGGTTTGCTTAACCAAGCTCGATCCCACCGAGATGTTTTCGATGGTCTTGTCGATTAAGTCGGCCGTGTTTTTGGCGGCGTCGGCGCTACGGATGGCCAAATTCCTAACCTCGTCGGCGACGACCGCGAAACCCGCCCCCGATTCCCCGGCCCGGGCCGCCTCAACGGCGGCGTTTAAGGCCAAAAGGTTTGTCTGGAAGGCGATCTCGTCGATGGTTTTTATGATCTTACCGATCTCGTTACCCGAATCGGCGATCTGGGTCATGGCCTCGATGACCTTGTCCATGGCCCTCTCCGAGACCAGGACCGAATCGCTGGCCGAGGTAATCAAGTTTTTGGCCAGGGCGGCGTTTTCCGAGTTTCTGGCCGTCATGGAGGAAAGCTGTTCGATGGCGGCGCTGGTTTCCTCAAGGGCCGTGGCGTTTTGGGAAGTGCCCGTGGCCACTTGGTTTGAGGCTTGGCTTAGTTCCATGGCCGCCCTTTCCACTTCCTCGCTGCCGTTGGTTAACTGCGTGGTTATGTCCTTTAGGTTGTTACTAAGGGAACTGGAAAAAATCCAGGAAATGCCCATGGACAAAACCAAGGCCACGCCCAGGCCCATGACCAGTATCAGCCAGGCGTTGTCGACGAGCTTTATGGTCTCGTCGGCAAACACGATGGTCATCTCGCTTAAGCGGTCCGAAAAAATGTCGATGGCGTCCAAGGCGGCGTCCCGGGCTTGGTCGCGCCCCACTTTTTCGGCCAGGCTGGAGTTAAGGTCGATTCTGACGTTTTTTACCGCCATGAGGCAGTCGTAAAAGGCGGTGGCGATCCTGGTTAGCTGGGCGCGTTGCTCTTGGTTTCTGGTTTGGTCCCTAAACTCGGCCAGTTCTCCGTAAACCTTGTCCCCATTGGCGATCGCGGCGTCGAGTAAGCTTAAATCCTTGTCGTAAACGGCGTAGAGAACGTCCTCAAAAAAGTCGCCCCCGCCGTCCGAAAGGGTGTTGGATTTTTCGACCGCGCCGATAAGGCGGTTTAATTCGTCCGCGTTGGTCGAGTAACCGATGGAGCCGGCTAGCCTTTCCATTTGGGGATCTATGAAGGCTTGGATTAGGGAGTCAAAAGCCCGAAAGTTCTCAAAGCCCTTTTTCATGTTCCCTTCCATGGTGGCCAGGGCCGCGGGCAGGGAGTTGGTTTTGGCCTCAAAGGCGTCATAGAGCCTGGTCAGATCCGCTTCCATCTTGACTAGCTCGGGGTTGGTTAGCTTAAGTTCCTCGACCATTTTTTTAAGCTTTCCAAGCTCATCGTTATTGATCTCCCTTATGGCCATGGCTTGTTCCCAGGCCGCGTCGTTTCCGCCAAAGGCGTAATCCATGATGGCCACGGCTTCCATGGCCAAGGTATACTTGGCCTCGGCCGACAAGTCGTTATTGGGAATGACCTGATCCCTAAGCTCATGGCTATCGCGTAAAACGGTTCTGAGATCAAGCATGACCATTATAGAAACGACACTGAAAATCAACAAAACCACTAAGTAACCGGAAATTATTTTGGTTTTTAGACTCATGGCACACATCCGTGAATGGTTAAAATTAGTTTGGGCTCAAGAGCTCTTTAAACGCCTCGGGAGGCTTTGGCCTTTCAAAGGCGCGTTGGCTTTTTGGGGTTACGCCTCAATTCCCTTAAATAATCAAACGTTCTGATTGTCGCGACAAAATAGTTGGCTTTTTGGAGTTACGCCTCAATTCCCTTAAATAAT
>JAITLH010000358.1 GCA_031277995.1 Deltaproteobacteria bacterium | reverse complement strand
CGGCCAGATGGACCATGGCCAGATGGACCACGGCCAGATGGACCATGGCCAGATGGACCATGGCCGGATGGACCACGGCCAGATGGACCATGGCTAACCTCGCCGCCCCCCTAAAAATGGTTCGGGCGCTCCCGGCCGGTTCGAACCCCGGGGTAAAATTCATGAAATTTACCGTAAAAAACGTTTTGGGATTTTTATTTATTTTTTTTAGGGAACCCAACTTGAGCTTTTTTAGATAAAGACGATTTTTAATCAATAATAAAAATCTTTAAGCGCCCGGAGAGAAATATTATAATTTTTCGTAAGTCTATTATCACCATGGCCCCAACAAATTTTTCGTTTTAGGACCATTGACATGGGAGGTAATTTAGGGTATGTTACTCGTTTAACATGCCGCCCATATGGCGGCCACTCTCGCCCCGACGGAAAAACCCATGGTTTTTTTATGCGGGGCCATAGGTCCAAGAGGAGTGACCATGTATTTTAGAAGGTACGAAACCTACATCCTCCTTTCCCCCAACTTGATGGCCGATCAACTCGAGGCCTTTAAGGACAAGATCCAGGGGATCTTGACCAAGGGAGAGGCGCAAGTCGTCACCGTCGAAGAAAAGGGACGATTGAAGCTGGCTTATCCGGTCAACAAAGAGTATTACGGCTTTTACATCCTGTATGATTACAGGGGCAAGCCCGAGGTGGCCAACGAGCTGGAACGCAACCTAAAGATCGATGAGCAGGTCTTCAAGTATTTGACCATCGTTTTGGACAAAAACTTTACCCAGGAAAAATACCAGACCGTTCTTGACAACATCGCCAACGAAGCGGCCAAGAAAGAAAAAAGCCAGCAAAGCCATGGCCAGGTGACTTACCAGGCCGGTCAATCGCCAGACGGGTTTGACGCCGATGGCGATTTGGCCGAGGAAGGCGACGATGGCCAATCCGCCGATTCGGATGATTCCTACGATTCCGAGGATTCGTCCCTATCCGATGACCATGAAGATTTAACCGACGAAGAGCCCGTCGGAGAGACGAATTAAAGGAGAGCACTCATGGCTGACTACAGTGGTTCCGATGACAAGAATCCCCGCCGCGGCCGGGGCAAGAAAAAACCCTATCGTCGTAAGGTTTGTCGCTTTTGCGCCGACCATATCGACTCCGTCGATTACAAGGACGTCAAAGCCCTTAGGCCCTACGTAACCGAGCGGGGCAAGATAGTTCCCAGACGCATCAGCGGCAACTGCGCCAAACACCAAAGGCTTTTGACCAGGACCATCTTAAGGGCCCGTTATATGGCCTTACTTCCCTACACGGCCATGGTGCCGTCTAGCCAGTATTGATGGAGGTCGGGACCGATGGAAATCATTCTGACCAAAGACGTAAGTAACCTGGGAATGGCCGGGCAGGTGATCAAAGTCGCCCCCGGCTTTGCCCGCAATTTCCTGCTCCCCACCGGCACGGCCCTTGAAGCCACCAAAAGCAACCTTAAGGCCCTGGCCCGCAAACGCGAAGAGTTTGAGAGCCGGGCCAAGGAAGCCAAAAACTCGGCCTTGGCCCAAAGGGTCCAGCTCGCCTCGCTGGTTTTGGTCATGCGTCGTAAGTCCGGTGACAAAGGCCGGCTTTATGGAGCGGTAACCACGTCGGACATCGTCGCCGCGGCCGAGGAGAAAGGTTACTCCATAGACCGTAAGCGCCTGCGCTTGGCCGAACCGATCAAGTCCCTTGGGGATTTTGAAGTCTCGGTCAAACTCCACCAAGACGTTAACGCCACCTTTAAGGTCAAGGTCGTATCCGAAAACGCCATGGAAGAAGCGCCCGATTACGCGGGCGACGACGGGGAAATGTATACCCAAGACCTGGATGACGGTTTTTAAGCCCGATTTCCAAACCCCGGCCTTAAACCCATGGTTTAAAGCCAATGGTTAAATCCAGGGCTTAAACCCAAGTTTCGCGTCTTGGTTCCGGCCAAGCCGTTTTCCGAGCAAAACGGTTTGGCCGGGCCAGGGCTTTTTAGCCAACCCACTTTTTTTCGCGGAAAAACCTTTCCGTTTTTGGTTAAATAAGATCGCCCGCGTTTTAACTTCTGGCCGCGAGTTAGATACCAACGATTAAAATTTCCAAAGAACCCAAAAACGGCCTTTCCCTTAACCATGGGACAAATCGTTCCGGCAATTTTTGGACCATTCAAGTTGTCATAATCACAATTGGCGTTCTCCCAAACCGTTGGCGACCACTTAGGTCCGTCCGGACCGATTGGCCGTCACCGGCGTTAACCGGGCCAATGGCCCGGCCATGAGGAGCGGTCGTGAGCTCAAAGCGTAACACCCCCCCAACCGGCGGCAATAGTCTTATCAAGCAATTTGGCCATGGCCTGGACAAGGTCTTAAGTAAAATTAACAGTCGGTCCAACCAACCAACCCCCACTCCCCCCGACGAACTCTCCAAAGCCAATACCCTAACCCTCTGTTGGCAATTGGAAGAAATCTTTCTCTACCATGACGAAAAGAACCCCTGGCAAAGGGAACTTTTAAAGTTCGTTTTGGCTTACTCCAATCTCTCCTGGGGTTTTCTAACCGAGGTATTGGTAGGCGATCCCAATCACTACGTCGTCATCGCCGGACAGCCCCTACCCTCGAGTTTGGATTCCCGGCAGCCCATGTCCTCGGGCTTGGCCGGATACGTCCATGCCAACGCCCAACCCCTGGCCATCACTTCCATCAAAAGCGTCGAGGAACTCCCCTTCATTTTTTACCCCGGCGATCCGCTAAAAAAAGCGACCACCTTTTACGCCTGGCCTTTAATCTACAACGGCGCCGTCAGGGGTTCCCTCCTTTTGGCCGGCAAAGCCAACCAGGTCTTGGAAGACGAGGCCATTCATTTTCTTGATTTCGTGGCCTTAAGGTTATCTTCCCATTACCAGCAGTTTAAACTCCTAAACTGGGTCCTGGAACTAAACCAACTCGAAACCCAGACCGCCCTACCCCATCGCACTTATTTCATAAACAGGCTTGAACGTTTAATGGAAAGCCATAAGGAAGATGGGGTCACCCTTACTTTACTCAACGTCTCGGGTTTTGGCCGCTACGCCCTGAGCTTTGGCCAGGCCGAAGCCGCGAAATTACTAAAGGAATTGGCCAACGTGCTTTTGGATCGCTCGGCCCATGATTGGGAACTGGGCCACCTCTCCTACGGCCTTTTTTGCGTGGCCGCCCCGGCGTCGGATAGGTTTAACCTCGACGACGCCATCGTCAATTTTCAACGTACCCTGAGCCAATGGTCAATCCCAACCCGCACGGGCCGGATTAACTTTGTCTTTCACCGCTCCGAAGCCAACTACCCCTCCGATGGCCAAAAGTCCGAATCGCTTCTCGAGGTGGCCTTATCTAACCTAGCCGCGAGCACCTAGCTCACCCCAATCCAGCCGGGCCGCCGCTTTCCAATCAGGGGCCTATCTAGCCTAACCTTGGGTTTCCAACTTGGGGGCCTAATTGAGCCGGGCCGCCGCTTTCCAATCAGGGGCCTATCTAGCCGGGCCGCTTTGCTTAGGTCGGTTTTCGCCTGGGGGCCATAAAACGGCTCTTGCCGTAAGGACTGGAAGCCCACTCGTCCCCCCTGACCGCGCCGCGAAGCCCCCGCTCCTAACTCAAGGAACTAACCTTGTTTTTTTACCCAAAACCCCAATCCCGGGCTTAAAAACCGCTCATTGGCCTTATCTATTGGATTGTCTACGAAAAATTACATTTCGAAATGGATTATGTTATAATTGTCCCTAGAAAGACCTTTGGGGAGTTAGGCCGCTTGGCGCCTTGAAAACGCCTTTTCGGGCTAAGCGCCTTAGGGCTAAGCCAATGAGCCTTTCCGACTGACTTTTTTTCATGGCCAAAAGAATAAAAAAAACGGGATAATTTTAAAAACGCCTGAAATAACGACTCAATCTGGGAAAAATTTAAGTTAAGCTAAATCGCGAGTATTTTTTTTAATTTCGTGATACGATATAGTTGTAAAAACAAATCGACCATACAATAGTTGTTAAATTACTAAAAAAATAAGCTTTAATCACTATTAGAGTTATTTAAGTACATAGTGACTTTTATTTTTAACTCATGGTAGCTTTTACTTGTGGTATTTTTTCATTAAATACAAGAGCTAAATTAAATACATGCGATAAAAAATTATTTTTTACTTTAAATATACGGAAATTAACTCAAGATATTATTTTATCTAAAATAAACTAGCGCGTCATATTTTAACGGAAAAAAATATCTTATATCAATACCAATCGGTGAGCTTATTTCATTCTAATTATAGGCAAGCGTGACTTGATTTTATTTTTTTTATTTTTTTAACCGCGACTTTATCGTCTCCTTTCCCGATTCGCCTTGGAAAGGGAGCTTTTCATATACAAGGAGTTGATTTTATCAACCCCACTTTCGCCCACTAAACACTAAAAGCTATATGGCTTGTGGCTTTAGGGGAAGGTTTAAACGGGGAGGACCGTATGGACTTCAGTAAATTTGACCTTCTTGAAAATAAAATCTCAGATCTCATCGAAAAAGTGACTGAGGCGGAAACCGCCAAGGCCGAGTTTAACCAAAAAATCGCCGAGGCCGAAGAGAAGGCCAAGGCCTTAAACGAAAAACTCGCCGAGGCTGAGAATAACCTCCAAGTCACCCAAAAAAAACTGTCCGATTCCGAAGACGCTTTGACCAAAGCCAAGGAAGAACTGGATAAGAGCAAAAAAGACAACGATACCCTAACCGAGATCCAGGAATCGGCCAAGTTAAAGATCGACGATCTCATAAAAGATCGCCAATTGGCCCTGTCAAGGGTTGAAGCCCTGCTGGATAAATTAGGTTCGTTGTCGTAGGCGCCCAGGGCCTTTTTTAACGCCAATGAACTCAGATAAAACCAACGCAACCACGAACGAACAAGTCGATCCCACTAGCCAGCAAGGACCTTCGGCCGTAACGCCCAAGGGTCCGTTAGAAGTGGTCACGGTCAAGGTCTTTGGCCGGCCGTGTAGCTTTAAAAGCAATCGACCCGAAATCGTTCATCAAATCGCCTCCATGGCCGAGGAGGAGATTAATTTAGTTAAGGGCCAGTTCCCGGGATTAAAAAACGAAATGGACCTCGCGGCCCATGTCGCCTTCCGTTTGGCCCGAAGGTTGGCCAAATGCCAAAAGGAGATCGGCGAGCTCAATAACTCGCTAGGCGAAGCCGAAGATCGGATCGAACGGATGGCCATGACCATAGACCAACGCCTTGGGTAGGGCTAACCGACCCGGGCCTGTCTTTTCCACCCAAAGTAGCCGGCCTTTTCCATAAAGCCTCGCCCAGGCGGCGGGGACCTGCTTTTTTTACCGGCAAACTTGGAAGGATTTTATATATATGCGGAGCCGAAATGACAATCTATCATCTTCTGATGGCTATTTTTATAGTCATCGCTTTAGTCGCGGGCTTTTTTGCTGGCGAATGGTGGAAAAAAAGGTATTATGTTTCTAAAATAGGTGATCTTACTAGCTATTCACAAAAACTCGTCAGCGAAGCTGAAAGAGACGTGGCCAACATAAAAAAAGAAGCCCAACTTCAAGGCCAAGATCTTGTCTTTCAGATGAAAAGTGAATGCGATAAAGAGCTTAACGAGCGCCGATTGGAGCAGAAAAAACAGGAGGACAGACTAAACCAGAAAGAAGAAAACTTTGAGCGCCGTTCCGAGGCCCTGGCCACGCGCGAGGCCGAGGCCAGCAAAAACGAAGCTGATTTAGTCAAAAAAGAAAAGACCATAATCGACAAGACCGAGGAATTGGATCGCTTGGCCGCGGAACAAGTGGCCAAACTCGAGAGCTTGGGTCAGCTGACTACCCAGGAGGCCAAAGACATTCTAATCAAACGCATGGAGGAAGAAGCCCGCCATGAGGGCGGCCGTTTGGTTAGGAAAATTGAAGCCGAGGCTCGGGAAGTGGCCGACAAAAAAGCCAAAGAGATACTGGCCTTGGCCGTGAAACGTTACGCCAGCGATTACGTGGCCGAACACACGATTTCGGTGGTAAACCTCCCCAGCGAAGACATGAAGGGCCGCATCATTGGCCGCGAAGGTCGGAACATTAGGGCCATAGAATCGGTCACGGGAGTTGACGTCATCATTGACGATACCCCCGAAGCGGTATTGATATCCAGCTTTTCGCCCTACCGGAGGGAAATCGCCAAGCAAGCCCTGGAAAGACTCATTATCGACGGCCGCATACACCCGGCCAGAATCGAAGAGGTCGTGGCCAAAGTCAGCGAGGAGATGGAACTCTCCCTTAGGGAGATCGGAAAAGAAGCGGCCTTTGACGTTGGGGTCCACGGCATCCATAACGAGCTCATCAAACTTTTGGGCAGATTGAAATACCGGACCAGTTACGCCCAAAACGTTCTCCAACACTCGATGGAAGTGGCCTTCCTTTGCGGCATCATGGCCGCCGAATTAAACCAAAACGTCAAGCAGGCCAAAAGGGCCGGGCTGCTGCACGATATCGGGAAAGCCGTTGACCATGAGGTTGAGGGTCCCCACGGCCTAATAGGGGCCGAGTTGGCCAAGCGTTTTGGTGAATCCCCGGCCGTGGTCCACGCCATCATGGCCCACCATGAAGACGTCGCCCCCGAAACCATCCTCGACGTTTTGGTCCAAGCGGGCGACTCCCTGTCGGGGGCCAGGCCCGGGGCCAGGCGCGAAATGATGGAAACCTACGTCAAGCGCCTAAACGATCTGGAGCGTATCGCCAACTCCTTTAACGGCATTTCCAAATCCTACGCCATCCAGGCTGGCCGGGAAATACGCATCATGGTCAATAGCGAAATCATAACCGACGACGGGGCCGCCACCATGGCCAACGACATTTGCCGCCAGGTGGAAAAGGAAATGACTTATCCCGGCCAGATCAAGGTCACCGTCATAAGGGAAACCAGGGCCGTAAATTACGCCAAATGATCGCCCCCCCGGAACTTTCATTTGGCCAGGTCATTTGGCCAAGTCATTTGGCCCCACCAGGCCTTCCCCGAAAGTCCAGGGTGGGCGGGGCTTTTCCCAGCCCGCGGACCCAATTGGCTTATCGCGACTTAAAAGATTATTTTTGTGGCATTTTTTCAACTTTCATTAATCTCATAAGCAACCTACATAACTTTTTTATCAATTAAGTAATGATTATTTAGTTTATAATTACGGGTAAAAAAAATTAAAAACCAATATTACTTCTAAAATAGCTCTGTTAATAACTTTTCTTACAAATTTATCGCCCGTCAATTGGGAGTTCCCAATGGGCCGATAGCTTTATGGCTTAATCAACCGGGGGGCTTTGGCTCCCCGTCCCAAAACCAAGGGCTTACGCCCAATTGGCCTTTCCCCAAAAAACCCACCACCCCAAATTTCCCCGCCCAAATCCCTCGGCGTTTTTTCAGTTAGTTAACGGCTTAAAAATTCAGAACTTTAATGAAAAAGTTTGTTTCATGGGCAAGTTCTGAATATTTACTTAAATACTTATCGATAATAACATTAGTCTTTTAAGATATATATCAACGCGGTTGGAACGCCTTTATATGTTATCAAATAATTAAAAAAATTCGGATATTACCCGGCCGGCCATTTCCCCGGGTATTGAGTGCCCCGGCCCAAACGTCCAATTATTTCTTGTTAATATCCACTCTTATCGTATGGGCTCGATTTTCCAAGGCCCTGGCCCGGGTTATGAACCAAAACTTGGCCCGGGCGCCCTCCCGCCTTTTCGCGCGACCCTAACCCTAAACGGCCGTAGGCGCCCGTAAGCCCCCAGGAGCGCTTACCCCCCATTTTATTACCCAACCCGGTTCACAAAAGCCGCCACGGGCCCATAAGGCCCGTTCGCGGGGCTATTTTGGACTGGCCTGGGTTCCGGTTTTTGCCGCCAACGCCCTGCCGCGGGCCGACCCAAGCCCAACCCCTTGGCCCCCCAGACGGGAGACCGAAAATTTCAATTAACCCTGGGACCTTAAATCATAAAGACTGAAAATTTCAGCATAATTCAAAACGTCAAAAAAAACGGTTAACCGGAGCCAAGGTCGGGTTCTAAGCTGACCTCGGGCTACCTATGGGGTTTCACAGATTTTTTGTCATTTTTTGTTGCGGTTTTTTGTATCTTTTGCTAAGATTACCCTTTGATAATGATCGTTCAAAGGTTAAAATTTTGGCAATCAAACTAAAACTCTTTAATTCACGCCCGCTAAATAACTTTTCAGGGTTAAATCGTTAAACCAAAACCGTAATTTTTTATCTTGGAGACTTTTCTCTGGGAGGAAAAACGGGTTCATATCTAGTCAAAACCGCCTAAAATACATTTTAACGTCACGATTTTTAGGCCCAAAAAAAGTCTTTACGCAACTTACGGAGGCGTATAAGCAAGCATTGAAGGCCAGTTAGGGTCCGTATGATAGTAAAATTTTGGGGCGTAAGAGGTTCGATTCCTTCCCCGCCTACCCCGACATCGCTTAAAGAAAGACTTTTGGACGCTCTGAGGGTAGCCCTTGAGGTTAAACCCAATCCGTCCGCGATTGGGGACTTTCTCGACAACCTCCCTGACAGATTGGTTTCCACCATAGGCGGAAACACCCCTTGCCTGGAAGTTAGGCAAGGCGACGACACGCTCATAATTGACGCCGGCACCGGGATAAACGCCTTAGGCAGACAACTTACCAACGACGATTACGATCCCGACGCCGAACGCCTCAGATACTTAATTGAGACCCAATACCACGATCTGCCCGTCTCGCCCTATCCAGACGAGACCGAGAAGATCTTGAATCTTAACTTACTTTTCACGCACACCCATTGGGACCACATACAAGGTTTTCCCTTTTTTACCCCCATCTATCGCCCCGGGACAACGTTGGATATCTACGGGGCCAACGGCCAACAAATCAAAGAAGCCTTAAGCTTGCAACAATCCACGACCTCCCTGTTTCCGGTACTTCTGGAAAACGTTCCGGCCAAAATCTCCTTCCACGATTTTCCGCCCGAAGGCCTAAAAATTGGCCCCTTTGAAATTGAGTCCCTAGCCCTACCCCATCCGGGTGGTTCGCTGGCCTTTAAGATTAAAAGCCAAGGCAAAACCTTGGTCTTCGCGACCGATTACGAATTTGCCGGTTCGGAAGCCGGCGCGGATAGCACCGAGTTGAAGCTTTCCCGGTTTATCGATCTGGCCGATGTTTTTATCAGCGATACCCAATACACTTATCTTGAAAGCATGACCAAAGAAGGCTGGGGTCACTCAAGCCCGCTAAAGGTGGCCGAAATGGCCCTTCATGCCGGCGTTAAGCAGTTTTTTCTTTTTCATTACGATCCCTTTTATAGCGACCGCAAACTCTTCGAAATGCTGGAAAGAACCCTTTCCTACACAAACCTCTTAAGTAGCGCCCACTCCATGGCCATTAACCTAGCCATCGAAGGCCGCGAAATCGTGGTCTAGCCTCTAATTCCCCCGCCAATCTTCCTTTTGCCTCAAACGCTTAGATATAAAAATCTGGATATCCCATCTTCGGCGAAAAAATTTTCCTATAGAATTTTTTTAACCTCGTCGATCGACTTTAACTGAATAACCTTACCTAACAGCGTATTCAATTTTTTTAAATTTTTTTTATCTCGTAATTTGAGCTCTAATTCTCTATCAATTGGTCCAAATTTATCTTTTAAAACAATATAAACAGCATAGATCGCCTGTTCCAATTGACCTTTCTTATAGAAATGTGATTCCATAACTTTTAATTGGAAATCTAACATTTCTCTAAAACTCATTTCACGCTCCATAATAACCTACCTATTAATTATAAAAAAATTTTTTTAATAGTTAATTTATAATTAGTAATAATATTTTATCAATTAAATTGACACTAATATTCTTATTTAGCATCCATTGATAAATCAGCCGCTAGCCGTCCAAGCGCTAAAAAACCCCGACACCAGCCCAACCCCAAGCCGCGAAATAAAGCCCTAAATAAGGCGCTTACGGTGCCCGGACCTTACCAAAAAGGGCCTAAGTAAACGATTCCCGTAACGATACCCATAGGATTTAATGAATCCCCAATTAAACCCATAAAAACTGGTCCCCGTCTTACCGAACTAAGCTAAACCATGCTTTTAATCCCAGGAAGGCGGTTAAGCGAGGCCCGATCGGCTGGGAGCTGTCGGTAACCCCGCCCAACTCGCTTCTGGTCTTTTACGACTATCGTGACCCTAAAGCCCGATAAAAAATTTACCTATAGAAATTTTTTAACTTCATCAACCGAATTAAACAAAACAGCCCTACGTAAGAGCTTATTTATTTTCATTAAATCATCCATGTTTCTAATTTGGCGCTTTAACTCTTTACTAATAGGACCAAATTTAGAAGTTAAGATTATAAGGACAGAGGCGATTGCTTGATCGACCCGGCCTTGAACATAGTTAACATACGGTATAGTTCCTTCATACATATTCCTGTTTTCTCCTATATTTACACTGTATTTCTAGGTTACGGCAAGGCTAATTACTATTTTTTTCATCCTCAATATCTAAAAGATAATTGAAAAAAGTAAAATATTAAAGATACTCTTTAAACTCTTTATAAGCAATGCCCACCACGCTTGGGCCAATTAACGAATTATTTTGCCATTATTCATCCATTGTTAACTCAGCCGCCCCTAGCCAAACCCTAAAACAAACACTTCAAAGGGGCAATACATCAAGCCTAAGCCGCCGCGTCTAGATTTTGACCCGAGGGACCTGCCGAAAGCGGTCCCGATTTTTCACGCGATTTTAGGTGTCGATAATCATGTGATAAAATGAGTCCCCCACAAAAAATTAGGCTGTCTTTCACTATCAGGCCTTGGTTCTTGTGAAATTCTAAAGTTTAAGGCCCATAGTCGGTTCGATTCGCGGCCGAATCTGGGGAATCGGCCAATGTCAGGCGTGACATCACCACGACATTTATGAAGTCATTTCCTATAGTCAGTTAAAAAGCTGACTACAGTAATTTTTCAAACTCATCGGGCGATTCTACAAAAAGAGAAGCATCAAATAAGATACTTAATATCTTTAAATTAGTAATTTTTGT
>JAITLH010000351.1 GCA_031277995.1 Deltaproteobacteria bacterium | reverse complement strand
CCCCCAAGCATCGCCCCTAGCCGGGCCCCAAGCCGGGCCAAGCCCGTCTCTAGCCGCGCCCAGCCCCTCTAACGGAGCTCTCCCAACCCAACCCAAGGAGGTCAAGTGATGGAAGGATTGAATCTAAACCTTGGCCACCTCGGGCCCGAACTGGTCTTTTTGGCATTGGTGGTGATACTTTTCGGGGCGGCCCTCATAAAAAACCCAAAAATCGTCGCGGCCATTTTGGCCCTGTGCCCCTTGGCCGCCATCGTTTCGGCCCTTTGGGCCTGCGCCTCGACGCCAAACCTAGTGGGTAACCCCTCGGTCCAGTTTTTTGGGGCCTACCAAGTTGACGGCCTCAGCCAGTTTTTTAAGATCCTCATCTCCCTTGGCTATTTGGTGGCCTGGTTTAATTCCCTTAAGCTTCCCACCGTCAAACCCGACCAAAAGCCCGATTACTACCTGTTTTTGACCCTTTCGGCCTTTGGCTTAATCCTTTTGTCCTCGGCCGCCGAGCTCGTTTCCGTTTACCTGGCCATGGAGCTTTCTTCCTACTCCCTTTACGTCCTAATCCCCAAGCGCTCCCACTCCAGGGAAGCCGCCGAGGCCGGGCTCAAATACATCCTCTTTGGGGCGGCGGCCACGGCCCTGGCCCTCTACGGGCTAAGCTTGGTTATCGCGACCCAGCACGTGACCTTCATAACCGCTTTAAGTGGCCTGGACTGGACCTTGGCCACAAATCCCCTGGCGGTCGTTGGTTTGTCGCTTTTTCTGGGCGGCATGTTTTTTAAGCTGGCCCTCTTTCCCTTCCACTTTTGGTGCCCGGACGTCTATCAGGGGGCCGGAAACGAAACGGCCGCTTTCGTGGCGACATTACCCAAGCTTGGGGCCATCGTGGTCTTGATTCGCCTGGCCGCCCCCTTAACCCCGGGCTTGGAGCTAACCGACATCCTGGCCTTTTTGGCGGCGGCCTCGATTACCTACGGAAACCTTTGCGCCCTGGCCCAAAAGGACCTTAAACGCATGCTGGGTTTTTCCTCGGTGGCCCACGCCGGCTACATCCTGGTGGGCCTGGTCTCCGGGACCCCCGAGGGCCTGGCCGCCTCGGCCTTTTACGCCATGGCCTACGTCCTAATGAACCTCCTTTGCTTTTGGGTCATTTGCCGCCTCTCGGCCGACGGCCGAAACCTTACCTACCAAGACCTAAACGGCCTATCGGATCGTTCGCCCTTACTGGCCCTGGCCCTCCTATGCGCGGCCTTTTCCTTAGTGGGCCTTCCGCCCACGGTCGGCTTTATCGGAAAACTTTGGCTAATCACCTCGGCCTGGGGCCATGGCTACGACTGGCTGGTTATCGTCGTTTGCGTAAACACGGCCATCGCCATCTTTTACTACCTATCCCTGGTCCGCCACGCCTATACCGAGGAAGAAATTCCCGCCCACGGCGCCCAAACCCTCGCGCTCGATCGCTCCCTCGTTTCCACCCTGGGCGCCCTGGTCCTGGGCCTCTTAGTGATTCTTATGGGCGTACTCCCGGGACCAGTCTGGAGCCTAGTTTTGGAAGCCTCCCGAACGCTTTTCCCCTAAAAAAAAGCCGGCCCCCTGGGGCCGGCTTTTTTTTGGTCCGCTCGAGCGTTAACTTTTTTCATTCAAACTCAAAGACGTTTACCCATCTAAGCAAAAATTCTTTTTCCTTATCGTCGCCTTTAAGGGTTTGGCAGCCGGCCACGATGGGGAGCCACTTATTGACCTCATTTCTCTTAATGGCCGCCTTTAAGCAATAAGTTTCCGCGTAGGCCTCGGCCCGTTCGTTTTGGCCCAGGAGTTTAAAAATCAAATACGTCCGGGCCGCGTCGGCCGCGGGATCGCCCTGGGTGGCGTGGGACCAGTCCAAAATGGCATGGCTCCCGTCCTCATTTATTAAAACGTTGGAGGGATTGAAATCCCCGTGGCAGAGCTTGGTTTTCCGGGGCATGGCTTCCACCCGGGTGTGCAGATCGTAGCGGATGGTCGGGTCCAAGGGGGCCTCGGAAATTTGCCTAACCATCTTCTCCTTCATGACGTTTAAAAGCCTTACCGTCCGGCTCTGGGTCTCCAGCTGGATATCGACAAACCGGTTCATTAATTCCCCGGCCTTTTGGGGGTTTCGATCCATGATCTTATCCAAGGGCTCGCCCCCAACGTGTTCCATGACAATGGCCAAGCGATCGCCCAACCTTTGTATCTCAAGGACTTTGGGAATAGACAAACCCGACTCCCAGACCCGGGCTTGGTTTAAGGCCTCGTTTAAAACGTCCGATATGGGAAAGTGGCCGTCAAAGATCTTGTAAACCAGTTGGCCTTGGCGTTCCACGCTTTTGTGCTCCCTTTGGGCCAAAACGATTTTCTCGGTCATCGTTTACTCCCCCTTCCCACGGTAAGCGTCCAGATAAATGGCTTTGATCTCCGCGACCAGCGGATAACGGGGGTTAGCGCCGGGTACTCCAATTTTCTCGGTCATCGTTTACTCCCCCTTCCCACGGTAAGCGTCCAGATATATGGCCTTAATCTCCGCGACCAGCGGATAGCGGGGATTGGCGCCGGTACACTGATCGTCAAAGGCGGCCAAACTCATGGCGTCCAGTTTGGCCATGAAATCGTCTTCCTTTATCCCATAAGCCTCGATACTGGGCTTTAAGCCCACCTTACGCTTAAGCTCGCTTAATTTTCCAAGTAAATTTTTGAGGCTTTCCTCATCGCTTTGGCCCCCAAAGCCCAGTTTCTTCGCGACCCCCGCGTAACGCTTTAGGGCCTGGGGATAGGCGTATTGGGGAAAGGTGCCCATCTTGGTCGGGACCTCGGAAGCGTTATACGAAATGACCCGGTTAATCAAAAGGGCGTTGGCCACCCCATGGGGCAAATGGAAATAGGCCCCCAGCTTATGGGCCATCGAGTGGCAGACCCCCAAAAAGGCGTTGGCGAAGGCCATTCCCGCCATGGTGGCGGCGTCGGCCATTTTTTCCCGGGCCAAGGGCGCCTTGGCCCCCAGCTCGTAGGCGGCCGGCAGATGCTCAAAAATAAGCTCCAAGGCCCCCAGGGCCAAGGAATCGGTATAGGGCGTGGCCAACATCGAGGCGTGGGCCTCCAAAGCGTGGACGGCCGCGTCGATGCCGCTCGCGGCCGTTAAGCCCGGCGGGGCGCCCATCTGGAGATCGGCGTCCACCACGGCCATTTCCGGCATCAGCTCATAGTCGGCCAAAGGGTACTTAAGGCCGGTGGTCTCGTCGGTAATGACGGCAAAGGGGGTAACCTCGGAACCCGTCCCGGCCGTGGTCGGAACGGCCACGAAGAGGGCTTTTTTCCCCAGTTTGGGGTATTTGATAACCCTTTTGCGTATGTCCATTAAGCGCATGGCCAAGTCCAAAAAGTCCGCCTCGGGCCGCTCATAGAGTAGCCACATGATCTTGGCCGCGTCCATGGCGCTGCCCCCGCCCACGGCCACGATGGCGTCGGGTTCAAAGGCCTTAATCCGGGCCGCCCCGGCTTTGGCGCTGGCCAGGGTGGGATCGGGTTCCACCTCAAAAAAGACGTCCCTATCGACCTTAAGGGAGTCGAGTTTTTCGATGAGGGGCTTTAAATGGCCGCTTTTGTACAAAAACGAATCGGTCACGGTGAAAATTCTCTTTTTGCCCAAGGCGGTAACCAATTCTTCCAAGGCCACCTCAAGAGAGCCCCTTTTCATGTAAACCTTGGGGGGAGTCCTAAACCAAAGCATGTTTTCTCTTCTCTCGGCCACGATTTTGTAGTTTAAAAGATGCTTGACCCCGACGTTTTCGCTAACCCCGTTACCGCCCCAGGTGCCGCAACCCAAGGTCAAAGAGGGGGAGAGCTTAAAGTTATACAAGTCCCCGATCCCGCCGTGGGAGGAGGGGGTATTGACCAAGATCCGGCAGGTCCTAAGTTTTTTGGTAAACTCTTCGATCTTGTCCCTTTGGTTATCCGCGTCCAAATATATCGAGGCCGTGTGCCCCAGGCCCCCGTCCTCGACTAGCCTTTGGGCCTTTTCCACGGCCTGGCCAAAGCCTTGGGCCCGATACAAGGCCAAAACGGGCGAAAGTTTTTCGTGGGCGAATTCCTCGCTTAAATCGACCTTCTCCACTTCGCCGATCAAAATCTTCGTTTCCTCGGGGACGATGATGCCGGCCATTCCGGCGATCTTTACGGCCTTTTGGCCCACGATGGCCGCGCTCACGGCCCCGTTAACCATGATGGTTTTCCGAATCGGATCCATCTCTTCGCTTTTAAATACGTAGCAGCCCCGTTTGATAAATTCCCTTTTGACCTCTTCGTAAACCCCCTCCAAGGCGATCACGGCCTGCTCCGAAGCGCAGATCATGCCGTTATCGAAGGTCTTGGACAAAATTATGGAGTTTACGGCCAAAACGACGTCGGCGCTCTCGTCGATTACGACCGGAACGTTACCCGAGCCCACGCCCAGGGCGGGTTTACCCGACGAATAGGCCGCCTTGACCATGCCCGGGCCCCCGGTGGCCAAGATTAAATCCGAGTCCGACATGACCTTAGTCGTAAGTTCCAAGCCCGGAACGTCAATCCAGCCGATGATATCCTCCGGCGCCCCGGCTTCCACCGCCGCCCCCAATAAGATCTTGGCCGCGGCCACGCTGCAAAGCTTGGATCTGGGATGGGGGCTAATGACGATGCCGTTTCTGGTCTTTAAACAAAGTAATACCTTAAAAATGACCGTCGAGGTGGGATTGGTCGTGGGTATGACCGCGGCGATTAAGCCCATGGGCTGGGCGATCTTTTTATACCCGGCCCCCTTGTTTTCCTCAATGACGCCGCAGGTGACCGTATCCCAATAGGCGTTATGGACATACTCGGAGGCGTAATGGTTTTTTATGACCTTGTCCTCCATGACCCCCATGCCCGTTTCCTCGACCGCCATCAGGGCCAAGGGTATCCTGGCCCGATTGGCCGCCTTGGCCGCCGCCGTGAAAATCCTATCCACCCGCTCTTGGTCATACTCGGCATAGACCCTCTGGGCCGCCCTGACCCGCTCCACGGTCGCCTCCAAACTATTCAAGTCACTCGTCACGGGATAAACCTTATCCGCCATAAACTCCACTCCTTAAATACGCTCCTAGCCACGCTTCGAACTACGCTTCTTAGCCACGCTCCTAGCCACGCTTCGAACTACGCTTCTTAGCCACGCTCCTAGCCCCTTAGCTCCCAACCCTGGCCAGATTGCCCCG
>JAITLH010000296.1 GCA_031277995.1 Deltaproteobacteria bacterium | reverse complement strand
GGCGTCCTTTAAGATTTGTTCCTCAACGATGACCCTCTCCGGCCCCGCGATTTTTTTAAGATTCGCGACTATGTCAGCTCGATTCATATCCCTCACCAAATAAAACCACCCCCGGGGGCGGCCAAGACTGTGATAACGTTGGGACCGTTCTCGCCCCAAAACGTAAAAATAATAAAAACCATTAAGATTTTAATTTAAAAGCTAATAATTCGCTAAAAAGTAAAAAATTACCTTTCCTAAGTAAATGATTAAAAACTCGCCGGGAAACCCGGCTGGCCGGGTTTCCCAAAAAAAACCGGGACCCGGCTGGCCTGGTTTCCCAAAAATAACCGGAAAACCCGGCTGGCCCGGTTTCCAAAAAAAAACCGGGACGCGGCCGGTTTTGGCCGTTCGCGGGAAAAAGCCGGTAACGGCCTTAGCCGTTAAAAAAAGGGTAGGCCTTTTTTAGGATAGGGTCGGTGTGTTTGGTTATCTGGCTATAGACCTCGTCGTAAAGTTTTTGGTAAAAGGCGTGGTTTTTAAAGTTGGGCTTAAAGGTATCCTTGGGCCGAACCATGGCGAGCATGGCCTTTTCAAAGGAACCGTAGAGTTTGGCGCCCACGGCCGCGCAGATGGCCGAGCCCAGGCCCACGGCGTTATTGATTTCCGTCCGGGTGGCGGGAAGGCCCATGACGTCGGCGATTATGCCCATGAAAAGGTCGCCGTTTGAGCCGCCCCCGGAAACGATTAGGTTTTCGAGGTTAAAGTCAAGCTCTTTGACCATGGCCCGAAGGTGTCCGCCCATGGTCATGGCGATGGCCTCCATAACGGAGCGATACATGTGCACGGCCGTGTGGCGTCCGGTAAAGCCCAACATGACGCCCCTTTTATATAAGGCCGAGGGCGGGGCCAGCCATTGGGGAACGGTCAAAAGCCCGTCGCTACCCGGCGGGAGGTCCGCGGCCAGGACGTTTAGGTAACCGTCGGTGGTTAGGCCCAGATACTGGGCCTTTAGGTCGGCGTCCCGGCCCATGATTTCCCGAACCCAGCTAACCGTCGACATGCCCCTACGGATGCCGCCGCTTTCGTACAAAAACCTAAAGGGTTGGGAAGCCATGTTGGTAAAAAGGGCCGCCGAATCGGGCCTAAAATCCGAGCCCTCGACCATGGAACAAACGTAGGTCCCCAGGGAAAGGAGGGCCGTCCCTTGGCCCAGGGGCCCGCAGCCCAGGGCTTCCACGGCCTTGTCGCTGGCCGTGGCAAAGACCGGGAGCCCTTCCGGAAGGGTCGTGGCCTGGGCCGCGGCCTTGGTGATTTTCCCGATTGGTTCGCCGGGTTTAACCAAATCGAAAAGCATGGCCCGAGGGATCCGGAAGCGCTCGAAGGTTTCCTTGTCCGTGGCCCAGTCCCAGGTCGCGTAATCGATGGGCCATTCGCCCAAAAGGTTGGCGCAGGTGTCGAGCTTTTTTCCGGTCAGTTTCGCGCCCACGTAGCCGGTGGTGGTGGTGACGTAAGAGACATTGGGGTCGTCGTGCTCATAGGGCCTGGCCAGCCTTAAATCCATCCAGCTCAAAACCGGCTGGGCCAAACTCAAATCGGCCTTAAGTAAGGCCCGGCAACAGCGGATGGTGCAAAGCCCCAGGCCCACGATCTCGCTGGGTTTCCCGCTAAACCCGGCCAGGGCTTTTTGGCAAGCCGCGGCCAAGGAATCCCAGAGATCGTCCCCGGGATGCGTGGCCACCCCCTCCTTGGGAAGCGACAAGGGCTTAAGCGGTTCCGCGCCCTGGGCCACGACCTGGCCGGTTTTGTCGAAAATCAAGACCTTGGTGCTTTGGGTGCCCCCGTCCACGCCAATTAAATATTCCATGCCATCACCGTTTTGAAGCCTTGGGCCGCCGGAAAAATTTTTTTGGCGGCCCCGGGGCTTACCGTTCGCGCCTTTTTCTAGGTTAGGGTGCCCAGGCGTTCCTCGAGTTCCGGCCACAAGCGCTCCAGATCGAGTATCAGGCCCACCCGGGCCAGGGCCAGGATGGGGGCCAAGGGATCGTTATTGACGGCGATGATGTCCTTGGCGCCGGCCGCCCCGGCCATGAACTGAACCGAACCCGAAACGCCCAGGGTAATTAAGAGATTAGGGCTAATCTCGCGGCCGGATAAGCCTATTTGCCTATCCGCGGGAAGATAGCCGCGATCGACCGCGGCCCGGGTGGCCCCCAGGGAAGCCCCGAGTTTTTCGGCCAAAATCCTGGCCTTGGCCACGCCCTCCGGGCCGCCCAGGCCCAGGCCGCAAGCTATGACCACGCT
The DNA here is from genome assembly GCA_031277995.1 of Deltaproteobacteria bacterium. GTDB lineage: Bacteria > Desulfobacterota > Desulfarculia > Adiutricales > Adiutricaceae > JAIRNQ01. The sequence continues at coordinate 2,748 of JAITLH010000296.1, read as the reverse complement.
GGCTTTTTCCAAGTCGTCGTCAACGCAAATCGGGGTCCTTTTAAGGATTCTGGCATCGCCCATGACCGCGGGGGCCGGGGCGATCTCCATGGTCGGAAAGAGAATTTCGTCGGGGGAGTGGATGGCCACGACCCCGGTTTCGGCCTCCCCGGGCGCTCGGCCCGAGACCCGAACCGTGGCCATTTGGGGCCTAGCCGTGGGGGTCACGATCTCGGCGATCAAATCGCCCCCAAAGGCCGGCCTGGTTTGGACCAAAAGGCCCTTTTCCAGCCTAAGCGAGGTACAGTCGGCCGTAAGCCCCGTCCCCAGCTTGGCCGCGACCATGGGGGCCATTTCCCGGCCCCTTTCGTCGGCGGCCACCAGGAGTATTTCCGGGCGGGTGAGTTTGGCCGCCCGCAGTAAGGCCGCGGCCCTTTCGGCCGCGGTCGTTTTGGGGCGCCCTTTAAAAATATAGACCTTGGAAAGGTTAAGGCCGCCCAAGGCGTTTAGGGCCGGAATGGTTTTGCTTCCGACCATGAGGGCCCCGATGAGCTTATGGTTACCCTGCCTAGCCAGATCGTTTCCGACCCGGGCCAGGCTCCTTGAGATCGCGGTCAGTTTGCCCCGGTTAACCTCGAGCCAAACCAATATGGCCTTATTGACTTTGTTCACGTTTTGGCCTTTTTGGCCGCGTCGATGATGACCTGGGCGGCCGCGGCGGGGGTGGGCCGGGCCAAGACCTTGTCCGGCCCTTTGGGCTTATGTGACTTGAGGATCTTGGTGGGGGAGCCGCTTTCCCCGAAATAATCGGCCGGGCCGGGGAGCTTGGCGCCCTTAAGATTGGGGCCCTTTGGGCTAGGTCCCTTTGGGCCAGGCCCTTTTTTGGGGGCCTCCCGGGTTAAGTCCTCAAGGGTCAGCCTATTTACTAGCCGGGGCCGCAAGCGGGCCCTAACCGAGGGGAGCCTGGGGACAAATTTTTCCCCCAAGACGGAAATTACGCAGGGGAGGGTGAGTTTGGTCTCCAAAAGCTCGTCGCGGTAGAGCTGCCTCACGCGCAAAAGCCGATCTTCCAAGGACAAAAGCTCCCAAACGCGGCCCAAAAACGGAAAGTCCATTAGGGCGGCCATGGCCGGCCCCACCTGCCCGGTCCCCCCATCGGTCGTGACCGGGCCGCAGAGGATTAAGTCGTGGGGGCCCTCGAGATCCAGGGCCCTAACCAGGGCCCGGGCCGTGGCCAGGGAATCGGAGCCGGCCAAAAGGGGATCGCACAAATGGAAGGCCCGATCGGCCCCGAGGCTTAAGGCCTCCCTTAAAACCTCCTCGGCTTGGCTGGGCCCCATGGAAAAAAGGTCCACCCGGGCCCCAAACTCGTCTTTAAGCCTTAGGGCCAGCTCCAAGGCCGCAGCGTCGGGGGGGTTTAAACGGCCCGGCCCGGTCCTTAAAACGTAGCCCTTCAAGGGATCGCTTAGCGCGCCCACGCTGGGCGGCACCCGTTTAAGGCAGACGGCCAGGCTTAGTTGCCGCTCCCGGGCCAATCGGGCTTCGCGGTTTTTTTCGCGGCTAATCGCCTTGGCCTTTGGGGCCGTGTCGGGGGGAGGGGCCATGGGCGTACGCTTAGTCGAAAAGGTTGTGGGGGTTAAAAAGCCCTTGGGGGTCCAGGGCTTTTTTGACCTTTTTTAGGGCCAAAATTCTTTGGGGCCTTTCGTGGGCCAGAAAAAGCTCCTTTTTGAGTTTTCCCACGCCCTGCTCAAAAAACAGTTCGCCCCCGGCCATTTTGGCCAGTTCCAACCAGTGTCCCATGAGCTCCAGGGCCCTTTTGGTTTGGGCCCCGTCGGTGGGGAGAAAATTCACGTGCAAATGGCTGGAGTGGGCGTGGCCAAAAATCGCGGCCTCTAGGGCGGCCTCCTTTAGGTCCCGGCGGCATTCAAACAGGGCTTGGCCAAAGCTAAGATCCGGGCGGGTAAAATCGCCGGCCGTTTTGGTGGCCAAATAGCCGCCGGCCCTGATGGCGTCGATTTTTCCGCCCAGACCCTCGGGCACCGCGTGCCTAAAGATCCGGGCCTTTTCCGCTTCCGATCCCACCAGGGCCCAGGACGCGTCCGGGTCGCCGCCAACCTCCTGACAGTTCTCGAGTATTTTCCCCGAGTCTTTTTCGATTAAATACTCCCCCTCGGCCATGAGTTCCACCATGACCGCCGCCTTGGCCCCGGCCGGGGTTTGGGGTATCTGGCTTAGTTTTTTGGCCGATTTACCCAGCTCGGCGATGACCCCCAGCGAGGCCGCGTCCAAAAAGTCCAAACTAACCAAGGCGGCCAAATCGTCGGCCAGGGTTTTTTCGATTAAATGGGCGGCTTTTTTTTCGTCGTCCAGAAAAAAAACCAGGGCCCAGACGCTTTTGGGGGCTTTTTTTAGGCCCAGCCAAAGGCCCGAAACGTAGCCGTACATGCCCTGGCCGCCGATAAGAAGGTCCAAAAGATCCGCCCCCGGGGGCAGGCCCAAATGGCCCGGCTCGGCATCCAAAAACCCCCCAAAGGGTAAGGGCAAACCCCGGGGCCCAAAAACGAATTGGCCCCTTTCAAGCTCGCGCTCGAGGCCGTCTTTTAAAATGACCGCGAGCCCCTTCACGTGGGCCCCGGTGGCCCCAAATTTGGCCCTATTGGGCCCGGCGGCGTTGGTCGCGGCCAAGCCCCCAAAGGTGGCGCTGGTCTCCCCGGGATCCGGCGGCCAAAAAAGTTCCCGGGCCCTAAACTCGGCCAATAGGTCCCGGTC
>JAITLH010000192.1 GCA_031277995.1 Deltaproteobacteria bacterium | reverse complement strand
GGCCAGATCGACCACGTTTGAGGGGATTATCAGGGAGTTATTGGTCTTGGCCAGTTTGCCAAACTCGTTAAGGTAGTTTTCCACGATCCGTAGGGATACGGCGTCCTGGCCGCCCTCCTCGGTTATGGCCTTACCGACGATTTTTAGGGCGGCGGCCGTGGCGTCGGCCACCATGGTGATTTCCTGGGCCCGGCCGGCGGCTTCGTTAATCCGGCGCTGCTTTTCACCCTCGGAAATATTTATGAGCTGCTGGCGCTCGCCTTCGGCGATATTGATCTTGGCCTGCTTGTCGCCTTCGGCGATGTTGATCTTGGCTTGCTTTTCCCCTTCCGACTCGGCGATGAGGGCCCTTTTTTCCCGTTCGGCCCGCATCTGCTTTTCCATGGCGTCTTTAATCGATTGGGGCGGGGTGATGTTTTTGACCTCGTAACGGTTGACCTTAACCCCCCAGGGGGCCGAGGCCTTGTCCACGGCGTTTATGATGTCGGCGTTAATCGACTCCCTCTCCTCGAAAGTTTTGTCCAGCTCAAGTTTTCCGATAACGCTCCTCATGGTGGTTTGGGCCATCTGGATGGCGGCGCTGTGGTAATTACTGACCCCGTAACTGGCTAATCTGGGATCCATCACCGTCATGTACAAAACCCCGTCCACCTCAACCGAGATATTGTCGCGGGTAATGCAAATCTGCGGAGGAACGTCAATGACCTGCTCTTTTAAGGTATGCTTATAGGCCACGCGGTCAAAAAAGGGAATCAAAAGGTGAAACCCGGAAATGAGGGTGCTTGAGTATTTACCCAACCTCTCGACCACGAAGGCCTGGTTTTGGGGCACGATCCGCACGTAATTTATGAAAATAAAGAGCAAAAATATGGCCAGGCCAATCAAGATGAAGGTGACGGTAACGGACATGGGTCCTCCTAGGGATTAGCGATTTATATTTTTCGGTAAATAAGCGAAGCCCATTGGGACTTTGGGCCCCCGGCCCAATGTCCCAATGGGTTAAATCAAATCAGTTCCACCCAAACGATCAGGTCCTTTAATTCCACGATCTTGGCGTTGGCCCCTTCGGGCAGGCTTTCTAGGCTCCGGGCTTGCCAGTTACTGCCGTTTAATTCGATTAGGCCGGCTTTTTCCGGGCTAATGGCTTTAACCACCACCACTTCCCGGCCAATGTACTGGTTGGCCACCATGGGGTCGCGCAAGCTGTCGGTTCGGCCGGTCTCTTTTTTTTTAAAAAGGGCGTTTAGTTTCCTTCTAAGGACAATTAGGAATATTACCGAAAGGACGATGAAAAGGACCCACTGGAGGTAAACGGGCAAGGGAAAAATTAAAACCAAGACCATGACCACCCAGCCGCCCAAGCCAAAGAAAACAAAGACCACGCCGGGGGTGAGGACCTCCAAAAACAAAAAGACAAAGCCGATGACGAACCAAAAAAGCCAGTAGTTTCCGAAAAGACTCATGGGGGTACCTTTTGAAGTTGGGGTTTTTCTTTTTTATATTTTACCATAATTTGGGGCGGCCATGGGGCCCCCCCATGGGCGCCGATTAAAGGCGCCCCAAGGTGAGTTTTTTTGGTTGAATTTTTTTGGGCGAGTTTTTTTGGGCGAGGGTTTTTTGTGGGGGGGCCAGAGGCTCGGAAGCTTTTTCCGAAAACCCGGGGGGGGTTTCTCGAGGTCCGAGGCTCCGGGGTTTTTAGCGGGCGATTTTTTTAAGTAACCAGGCCATGTTTTTGCCCAAATTTCTCATGGTCCTTTGGGCTTCCTCGTCTTTGGCCACCTGGCCCGGTTCCAAGGCCACGCCCAGGTTCCAGTAGGAAGAGCCCACGGTAATCATCTCGGTGATGCCAAAAAAATGATTGATCGAATCGTAGGTATGGACGTGACCGGCCCTTCTGGCCACGACCACGGCGGCGCCGATCTTACGTTTTAAGGGGTTTCCGGCGTTAAGGGAAACCAGGCCCACGCGGTCTATAAAGGCCTTTAGCCAGGGAGTCAGATCGGCGAAATAGACCGGGGAGCCCATGATGAGGGCCCTGGCCTTGTGGACTTTGGGGATTAGTTCGTTAATGGGGTCATCGATCTTGCAGGTGCCGTCCTGGGCCTTAAAGCAATAGCCGCAAGACAAACAGCCCTGGACCGGTTCCGAGGCCCGCTCGATAAGTTCGCTATTGAAGCCTTCTTTCGTGAGCTCGTCTAGCGCCCATTCGAGCATGATTGACGTATTGCCCCCGGCCCGGGGGCTTCCGTTTATGGCGAGAATGGTCATGGTGTTTGGCCTCGGCCCCGTGGCCATTGGTCCTGGCGGGCCTTGGCCTGGCCTCCTTTTCGTTGGCGGGTAGAAAAAAACGGCGCTTAAGGCGACCGGGCGGGCGCCGCAAGCGGGCGAGTTGGGCCATTACGGGCTAAGAGCGCCCGGGAGAGGGTTTGGTCTTTTGCCCGGCCATGACCTTGGCTTTGGCCTTGGCCTTGGCCGGGTCTTTTGGGTTAAGGAGCGGCGAGTAGTAGGCCAGTAAGGCCTTACGGATCAGTTCTTGGCTGGCGAAGTTGGTTTTGCCGTCGTGGACGATGACGGCGGCCAGGGCCAGGGAGGGGGACTGGGGGTTTTGGGCGATTGGGTCGATTTGGTCGTCGGCATGGCCATCGATTGGTTCGTGGCCTGGCCCGTCGGCATTGTCGTGGCCTTGATCGTCGCCTTGGTCATCGGAAGGGGCGGCGAAGGCCACGAACCAATCGACCTTGGCCCCGGTTTCATCGTTAATGGTGCCGCTTTTGCCGCCCAGGATGAGTTTGGAGAGGACCGGGTTAGTTTTGGCGTCGGAAAAATGTTTACGGCCCGTACCCTCCGTCACGGCCGCTTGCATCATGAGGGACAGCTCTTCGGAAGTTTGGAGGCTAATGGCGTGGGTTAGGACCTTGGGGCGGCCGCGGTAAACGACCTGGTCTTCTAGGTCGCTGACTTGGCTAATGATGGTCGGCTCAAAGAGATCGCCGCCGTTTAGGGCCATGGAAGCGATGAGGGCGCCGTGGACGGGGCTTAGGCGCGTGTCGCGGTTAAAACCCGAGGCCAGTTCGGCCAAGCGGAAGGAATCGTCGGGGTTTTCCCCCAGCTCGAAATAGGAAGAGGCCAAGGGCAGTTCAAAGTCCAGGCTCTCGTTAAAGCCAAAGCTGGTGGCCATTTCCTCAAGTTGGTTGGGGCCCAAACTAAAGGCCCCGAGTTTACCGAAGACCGAGTTTATGCTTTTGGCGAAACTTTCCCGAAGGGTCGAGCTATGGGCGCCTTGGTCGGGGCCCTTGGCCAGGTTGGCCTTATAGAGCGTGTGCTGGGAGCCGTCGTAGGCGATGGAGGTCATGGAGTTGTAATCGGCCATTTCCATGGCCGCGGCGGCCGTGACGATTTTAAAAATACTGGCCGCCGGAAAGGAACTTTCCAGGGCGGCGTTAAACTCGGGGTTCCCGGAGCCGGCCAGGGCCAAAACGCGGCCGGTGGCCGGGTCCAAAACGACCAGGGCGGCTTTTAGGGCCCCGGAGGAATTGACCCATTTTAAGGCTTGGCTTTGAAGATTGGGGTCCAGGGTGGTTTTGACGAATAAGGGGCGGCCGTTGGCGTCAAAGATCTCGAAATACTCGCCGGCCACCTCTTCGAGGTCCCGGGGGCCGATTAAATCGGCCAGCTCTTGTTTGGCCATGTATTTGGGCGGCGGCGGGGGCGGGCTTAGGGAGCCCACGGCCACGGCCATGGCCGGGGGAGTTAGGTTAGGCTTGGCGCCAACCATGGCCCGGCCCCGGGCCAAACCCGCGACCAAGACCACCAAGGTCATGACTAGGCCGACTATGGCCATTGACTTAACGAGCCCAGCCCCCTTCATCGGTTACCCCCGCGAAAATCAAATTCTGGCCTAAAAGTAAATTTGGGGCCAAGAGCGGCCTTTGGCCCAATGGACCATTGGGGGCCAGCGGGCCAAGCACTCGGTAACCCCGGCTCTAACGAAAACGGCCCCGTCAAGGGGTCTATAAGGCCCGCCACGGCCTTGGCAATCAATTTTGGCTCCGTATGTGCGTCTGAAAGCCCAGGTAAGGTCTAAGGACCTCCGGGATGGTTATGGAGCCGTCGGGATTTTGGTAGTTTTCCAAAATGGCCACCATGGTTCGGCCCACGGCCAACCCGGAGCCGTTTAAGGTGTGGGCGAACTCAAGTTTGGCGCCCTTTTGCCGCCTGAAACGGATGTTGGCCCGCCTGGCCTGAAAGTCGGTAAAACAAGAGCAGCTCGAGATCTCCCGATACACCCCGGGCCCGGGCAAAAAAACCTCAAGATCGTAGGTCTTGGCCGAGGAAAAGCCCATGTCGCCGCTTGAAAGCAATACCACCCGGTAAGGTAGGTTTAGTTTTTGGAGGACCGTTTCGGCGTTTAGGGTCAAGCTTTCCAGCTCTTCCATGGAATCCTCGGGCAAGGTGATTTTGACCAGCTCCACCTTGTCAAACTGGTGCATCCTAATAAGGCCCCGGGTATCCTTCCCGGCCGAACCGGCCTCGGCCCTAAAGCAAGGCGTATAGGCGGTAACGAGTATGGGGAGGTCGGCGACTTCCAAGATCTCGTCTTTAAAAAGATTGGTTAGGGGGACCTCGGCCGTGGGGGCCAGCCAGAGGTCGTAATTTTCGATCTTAAAGCTGTCCTCGGCGAATTTGGGCAACTGGCCCGTCCCAAACATCGCTTTGGAATTAATCAAGGCCGGGGGCCAGACTTCCCCGTAACCGTGCCCACCGGTATGCAAATCGAGCATGAAATTAATCAAGGCCCGATTAAGTCTCGACAGATCCCCGTACAAAACGGCAAAGCGGCTGCCGCTAATCTTGGAGGCCCTTTGAAAGTCCATCAGGCCCAGGGCCTCGCCCAGCTCGTAATGGTTTTTGGGTTCAAAGGAAAACTCGGGTTTTTCGCCCCAGACCCGGATTTCTTTATTGTGGCTCTCGTCGCCCTCGGGGACCGATTGGTCATATATATTGGGGATATTAGAAAGGAGCCGAGACTGCTCTTCCTCTACCTGGGCTACTTCCGGGTCGATTAATTTTATCTTCTGGGTCAGTTCCCGGTTTTGGACAATGAGTTCTTCGGCGTCCTGGCCGCTTTTTTTAAGCGAGGCCACTTTTTCGCTGGCCGTATTGCGCTCGGCCTTAAGTTCCTCGACCGTCCTTAATAAACTTCTTCTTTTTAAATCGAGTTCCTCAAAGCCATCCAAGGCCGCGGGGCTTTGCCCGCGGCCAATCAAGGCCTTACGTACCAGGGCGGGATGGTCCCGAACGAATTTCAAGTCAAGCATAAACTCTCCGAATATTTTTTTAACTTTTGGGGGGGCGAGCCCAGGCGCTAAGCTAGTCCATTGGGCCAAGCCATTGGGCCAAGCCAGCCCAGCCAGCCTAGCCAGCTTAGCTGGGCTGGGCGGGATTGGCGCTTATTGTCTGGGCATATTTAGTAGCCTTTGGGGTAATCAAAGGAAGCCAAGATTAAATATTTCTAGTAATATACAATAAACCTTATTACCTAAAAATAAACGAGAGCGTCATTTTAAGTTGAACTCGACTCTGAGATTTTCCTAAGCCAGAGTTATAATAAGCCTTATTGTAATATTAGTCAATAGCTTTTTAAACAATTCAAAGATTGTTAGGTGATTCTCTAGGTTACAAGGTAAAGGCGGATAAAAATTGTGGTCGTCTAGTCCGGCGGCGGACGTACGGTGACCTTTACTTAAAAGTTATGGGGATATTTATTTTGGGCTTAAGACTCAAAATTGGCTACTTAAGCCAATAGATTATAGGGGCGAAAAAAATTTTCCAAACAAAAAAACCGGCCCTGGGCCCCGAGGTTCTAACTTTGGGGCCCAGGGGAGAAGTTAGCGCAAAACGCTGATCTGGCCGTGTTTTCTGGGGGCCGCCCGGGGCGCCTCGCCATCGATTCGGCCAACGCAAACCGAGCCTATGAGGTGGTGGGTTGGGGGGAAACCCAAACCGGTTAGATACTTTCTAAAGCCGGGCTCGTCGGCGATGGCCCCAAGCTGGTTAATCCAGCAAGAACCCAGGCCCAAACCGTGGGCGGCCAACATGATGTTAGCCAAGACCAAGGTGCCATCGTGGATGGGAAAAAACGAGACCTCGGGGTTAACGCCAACGATAATAAATAGCGGGGCGTTTTCGTAGTTTATGGTATAGGAGTCGTTTCCGACGAAGTCCCGGTAGCGATCAAAGCCGGGCTGCTTGGAAGCTTCCTTGACCTGGGCGTTTAGGGCCCTTATTCTCTCCATACCCAAAAGGGCCATGATATACCAGCCCTGGGTGTTTCTGGCCGTGGGGGCGAAGCTGCCGGCTTGCAAAATGGCGTCAACCTCCCCGTCCTTGACCTCTTCGTTAGTAAATTTCCTAATACTCCGCCGTTCCAAAAGGGCGCTTAAGACTTCATTCATGGCTCTACCCGTTTTAACGCTGACGAAAAATCAGCTCGAAAAAAGGCGCGTTTATTTTTTCCCTAGAAAGGCGCGCCTACAGTTATCAAGGCCAAGGCGGCCCCCGGCCAAAAAACCCCGCCGATAGAAAACCCCATGAATGGAAAACCCTACTCGTAAGGTTCGGCCACGGGGTGATCAAATTCCCTGACCGGCGCGGGAGCGACCTGGACTTCCACCTGGGGGGTTTGTTTAAAGGGATCGAGGTTGGTTTCCTCGATGGGCCAAACCTCAACCCACATGGGGTGGGGACGAAGGTCCAAAAGGCGCCGGTCCACTACCATAGGGACTAGCTTTTGGTAAAGCATTACGTAAGGCTTATCCTCCGTGGCCAGCATGGCCAGGCGCCTTAGGGTAATGGCCCGATCGGCCGCGGAAACGACGTTCATTTCGTTTATGTAGTCATTGGCGTCCTGGTTTTCGTAGCGGGCCGGATTACCCATGACCGAGGATCTCGAATCCAAAAACCGACCCAGCCACATCTCGGGACTGGGCAAATCGGGCCTCCGTAAGTCAATCATCAAATCCCAGTCGGCCTTTTCCAGTAAGCCCCGCCCGTGGGCCCCGTTTAAGGGCACCAAACGCACGGGGATATTGTAAGAGTTGAATTTTTCGGCTAGTTTTTCCGCGTCCTTTACGCCCATCTCGTCGTTTGAATGAAAGACCAAATCCAAGGGGATCCGGGAGGGGCCAATCTGCGACAAGAGTTCCCCGGCCCTCTTTTCCAGGGCCGCC
>JAITLH010000227.1 GCA_031277995.1 Deltaproteobacteria bacterium | reverse complement strand
ATTACGTGCCCCAAATAATCACCATCGCCATCTCGGGACTGGCCATCGGCCTCTATCTGGCCACCCTGGATTTGGTAACCGGGGCGGTGGCCATCGGCGCCATGATCTTGTGCGTTGGGGTGCCGTATTTAACCGTGCCCTTGGTCAGCAAAAGTATCGTTTCCTACTGGCGCTCCTACGCCGTCCTAAACTCCCAATACGTCGATTCCATGCAGGGCTTAACCACCCTCAAGGCCTTTAACGCGAACCTGGAAAAGGGCCGGGAACTGGCCGGAAACGCCTGGGACTTTTATCGAAAGGCCTTGGTCAGCACCACCTATTCGCTAATCGATTCCTGGCTAATGAACCTTCTGACGGCCGTGGCATCCCTTGTGACCGTGGCCTTGGCCGCCTACCGGACCGAGCTGGGCCTAATCGAAATCGCCTCGGTTTCGGTCTTTTTGTTTTTGGCCAACGAATGCGCCCGGCCCATGGTGGACCTAAATAACTTTTGGCACAATAGTTTTTTGGGCCTCTCGGTAGCCGAGGAACTTTTTTCCATCGTGGACGTGCCCATAAAGGTCGTCGAAAAAAGCGATCCCAACACAACGGCCCTAAATTCCGCCCTGCCCACGGTGGAACTTAAAGGGGTGAGCTTTTCTTACTTTGACGAAAAGGGCCGGGACGTCTTAAACGAGGTCAGCCTCAAGATCGAACCCGGCGGCCAGGCCGCCGTCGTTGGCCGCTCCGGGGCCGGAAAATCCACCATCGTATCTTTGCTTCTGCGCTTTTACGACGTTGGCGATGGGGCCATCCTCTATAACGGCGTTGACGTCAAAGACTACTCGATTTCCTATTTGCAAAGCAAAGTCGCCGTGGTCTTTCAAGAAACTTACCTTTTCGAGGGCACGGTCTTGGAAAATATCCTCATGGCCCGTCCCCAGGCCCCCAAAAAAGAAGCCATCGAGGCGGCCAAACTGGCCAACGCCCATGACTTCATCGTGGGGCTGCCCCACGGTTACGAGACCATGCTGGGGGAAAGGGGGGCCCGTTTATCGGGCGGCGAACGCCAAAGGCTGGCCATAGCCAGGGCCTTTCTAAAAAACGCCAACTTTTTAATCCTGGACGAGGCCACTTCCAGCGTTGACGCCAAAAGCGAACTCTTGATCCAGCGCGCCCTGGAAAAACTAACCAAAAACCGCACCACCCTGATAATCGCCCACCGCCTGTCCACCATAAAAAACGCCGACGTCATCTTCGTCCTCGATAACGGCCGCCTCTGTGAATCGGGCCAACACGACGAACTAATCGAGCGAAAGGGCATATATTACCGCCTGGTCAATAGCCAAATCAGCGAAGGGGCCAGCCCAGACCCAGGCCCAGGCCTGGGCTTAGCCGAAGTTATCCTGGACGATCCCCCCGAAAACGAGGGCCCCAAAGGCCTGGCCGAGGAAGCCACCGCCCTTGACCCAAGCCAAACCGCCCAAACCAACGGGGGGTTAAAAAATGACCAATAAAGAAATGACCCAAGAAAAACCCGGCCCAGAAACCAACATCATAGACACCACCCCCATAGACACTCCGGTCAAGGACACCATGACCCAGGACCATCAAGGCTTGGCCGGCCAAGCCCAGGACAATCAAGGCGGGGCCGGGCAAAAGACCAAGGCCAAGGGTAACCGGGTCAAAAACACCCTTTTGCTGATTCGATCCATGAAACCCTATGGTTACGAGACGATTTTTACCTTGGTTTGCGCCTTTCTAAAGCACGTCAGTACCTTGGCCTCGGCCGGGATCGTGGCTTACATGGTTGGTTTGGCCATGGAGGGGGAGCTGGCCGGGAGGTTTTGGGGGCTTTTTGGCTGGCTATGCGCCGGGATTTTGACCAGGGCGACCATGTATTACGGGGAGATGTGGTTTGGCCATGACGTGGCCTATAGGGTGCTTAAGGATTTTAGGATAAATCTCTATAGCCAGGTGGACAAGATCTCCCCGGCTTACCAGTTAAAGCACCATACCGGAAACATCGGCTCGACGCTCATCGCCGACGTGGAAATCTTGGAATGGTTTTTGGCCCACACCTTCGGGACGGCCGTGGTGGCCATAGTCTTTACGGCCTTTGTCTTGGTTTTGTTGGCCTTGGTAAATTTGCCCTTGGCGGCCATGACCTTGGTATTTGGCGTATTGGTGGCCTACACGCCTTTCTTTCTTTACGGAAGGGCCGACGCGCAAGGCAAAGACATTCGGGAAAAACTGGCCCGGGCCAACGTCATTACCCTGGAAGGCGTCCACGGCCTAAGGGAACTACTGACCTTAAACCAGCTGGATAATTACAAAGAAAAATACAAAAAAGCCACCCAGGCCCTCTACGATTCCCAGTTGACCTACGGCCGTAGGCAGGGGACGGAAAACCTTTTGATGAGCCTTTTGGTGGGCTTTTTTACCGTGGCCGTCATGGGCCTGGGGGCGGGCATGGTCGCGGACGGGACCTTGGATTTTAAGCTTTACCCGGTGACCATCTTACTGGGAGCTTTGTTGTTTTCGCCGATCCTGGAAATCTGCGGGGCGGCGAGAAACCTGGGGATCGTTTTCGCCGCGGCCAACCGGGTGCAAAACGTCCTAAACGCCCTGCCGGTGGTAAAGGATCTCGGAACCGTCACCGATTCCTCAAACCTTGACCCCGAGGTGAGGTTTGAAAAGGTGAGTTTTCATTACTTAGAGGGCGAACCGGCCGCCCTAAAGGACGTCTCCTTTGAGGTCAAAAAAGGCCTGGTCACGGCCTTGGTTGGGCCCTCCGGGGCCGGGAAGACCACCTGCGCCAATCTTCTTCTTCGCTACTGGGATAGATCAAACGGTTCCGTCACCATCGGCGGGGAGGACATAAAAAACCTTAGTTTTAACGCCCTGCACGATCTGGTCTGCGCGGTTCCGCAAGAGATATATCTTTTTAACGTCAGCGTTCGGGAAAACATTCGTTTGGGCAAACCCGAGGCCAGCGACCTCGAAGTCGAAAGCGCCGCCAAGGCGGCCTTCGCCCACGATTTCATCATGGGGCTTCCCAACGGTTACGACACCTTGACGGGCGAAAGGGGCTTTAACCTCTCGGGCGGCCAGCGCCAAAGGATCGCCATCGCCCGGGCCTTTCTCAAAAACACCCCGATCATCATCCTAGATGAGGCCGTATCCAACCTGGACACGGAAAACGAGTTTTACATCCAAAAAACCATCAAGACCATGGTCAACCAAAAAACCATTCTCCTGGTGGCCCACCGCCTTTCCACCATCATGGCCGCGGATCAACTAATCGTCCTAAACCAAGGCCGTTTGGTCCAAAGCGGGAGCCCCCAGGACCTAATCGCCCAAGACGGGTTTTTTAAGGATCTGGTCAACGGGCAAATTACCAAGGAGGGATTCGTGGCCTAAGGCCACCAAACCCACCTTTGGCAATTTTTATAAGTAATCGCCCACGTAAAAAAAAGCCATAACCTTGGCCCCCCTTAGCTGGGGAGCGAAAAAAACTTCTAAGTTGGGAGGCAAAATGCGATCCTCTATTCCCTTAAAGGCCACGCTCGCGGCCTTGTCGTGTTTGGTATTTTTGGCGGCCCTGGGCTGCTCTGGCGAAAACGCCCCGGATTCTTCAGCCCCATCATCCGGCCAGGCCGGCCAAGCCAGCCAAGCCGATCAGGCGGCGCCGGCGGAGACGGCGGCTAGCGACAACACCATCACCTTTGCCGTGTCCACGGATCTGGGCGATTTCAATCCCCACCTCTACAACGCCACCCAATACGCCCAGGATTTTTTGTACGAAGGGCTGGTTTACCAAACCAACGGAAAGGTCGAACCCTGCTTGGCCGAGAGCTGGGAGATCTCGGAGGACGGCTTGGAAATCGTTTTCCATTTAAGGAAGGGGGCGAAATTTTCGGACGGCAGCGCCTTTGACGCCCATAACGTCAAAAAGAACTTTGACGCCATTATGTCCCACCCCGAGGATTACAACTGGATGGGCCTGGTTAATTCCATGGATCGCTACGAAGTCGTAAACGACGATACCTTTAAGGTAATCTTCAAAGAGCCGTATTACGCCGCCCTCCAGGAGTTTTCCTCCGTCCGGCCCTTTAGGATGCTGGGGGACGCCGGCTTTATGGAGGACGGCTCGACCGCTGGCGGCATCAAGGCCCCCATAGGAACGGGCCTTTGGAAGCTAGACAAACACGTGGACGGGGAATACTCCGTTTTTTCCAAAAACCCCCATTACTGGGGCCAGGCGCCCAAACTTGACGGTTTTACGGCCAGGGTCATCCCCAAAGGGGAAACGGCCGTGACCTCCCTAAAGGTCGGGGAGATCGACCTTATCTACGATCTTTTTGAATCGGAGCTCATGACCATCTCCAATTACGAGATTTTCGAAAACGACGAAAATTATCGCACTTTCATATCCGGGCCCATGTTTACGAGGATCATGACCGTGAACACCACCAGGGCCCCCTTAAACGATCTTAATGTCAGGAAAGCCATCGCCCTGGCCCTCGATCGCGAGGCCATGGTTCAAAACGTTTTCCACAAAACCGAACCCGTGGCCACGGGTTTTATGTGGGAAGGCATTCCCTACTGCGACGTTGGCCTTAAACCCATTCCCTACGACCAAGCCCAGGCCAAAGCCCTGCTTGACCAGGCCGGCTGGACCATTAAGGAAGGCCAAAGCGTTCGCTCCAAGGACGGGAAACCTTTTGAAATAGGCTTGTATTACGATTCCATAAACGTCATCCACCGGGCCTTCGCCCAAATCATCCAAGCCCAGCTTAACGAAGTGGGCATCAAGGTAAACCTTACCGGGGAAGAGAGCGCCGCTTACGTAAACCGGGGCGTGGCCGGGGACTTCGATCTGACCTTTAGCCTTAGCTGGGGCGAACCCTACGATCCCCATTCAACCCTAAACTCCCTGGCCACCCATAGCGGGACCACGGATTTTACCGGGGTCGCGGGCCTGCCTAATTACGACGAACTGGCCCAGCAAATAAAGGACGTTTTGCACGTGACCTCCCACGAAAAACGCCAAGAAATGTACAAAGAAATCCTAACCACCATCCACGAGGGTTACGGCCTAATCGCCCTATCCTACAAAACCAACCGGGCCGCGGCCAAAAAGAACGTCGAAAACGTCGAGTTCCATTTTTCCTACGACATGCCATTGGGCCATACCGTCAAGCGTTAAACCGTTTCCCGCCCGCCCCCCATGGGGGCGGGCGGGAAACGTGGGCTTTAAAGAGTTTAAGATGAGACCAAATCCCAGTTTTAAGCCAATCCTGGCTTGGTTTTCGTGTTTGGGCCTAATTTTATTCTGGGGCTGCTCGGGCGAAAAGGCCCCGGAAACTCCCGACAAACCAACGGTCCCCAAGGTCACGATTGAAGTCGCCGTGGCCAACGTCCACGGCGACTTCAATCCCCATCTCTATGACGCCGACGGCTTTGTCCAGGTTTTTTTGTACGATTCCCTGGTTGGCCAACAAAACGGCCAAAGCGTCCCGGCCCTGGCCGAGAGCTCTGAGATCTCAAAGGACGGCCTGGAAATCGTTTTTCGCCTTAGGCCCGGGGTGAAGTTTTCCGACGGCAGCCCCTTTGACGCCCATAACGTCAAAAAGAACTTTGACGCCATAATGTCCCATCCCGAGGATTACGACTGGATGGGCGTGGTCACTTCCATGGAAGGTTACGAAGTGGTTAACGACCTTACCTTCAAGGTGACCTTCAAAGTTCCTTACTACGCCGCCCTCCAGGAATTTTCCTCGGCCAGGCCCTTTAGGATGCTGGGGGAGGCCGCTTTCATGGAGGACGGCTCAACGGTAAGCGGCATAAAAGCCCCCATCGGGACGGGCCCATGGAAGCTTGACCAATACGAGAGCGGGCAATACGCGGTTTTTTCCAAAAACCCCCATTACTGGGGACAATCCCCCAAGCTTGACGGCTTTACCCTTAGGATCATCCCCCAAGGGGAAACGGCCGTATCTTCCCTAAAGGCGGGCGAAATCGATCTAATCTACGATTTCTTTGAGTCGGAACTCATGAACATCTCGAGCTTTGAGGCCTTCCAAAAGGACGAAAATTTTAAGACTTTCGTCTCCGGCCCCATGTTTACCCGCGTAATGACCATAAATACCACCAGGCCCCCTTTAAACAATCTAATCGTCAGAAAAGCCATCGCCTTGGCTCTCGATCGAGAGAACATGGTTAAAAACGTTTTTCATGAAACGGAAACGGTCGCCTCTTCTTACTTTTTTTCAAAAATTCCCTACTGTGACCTGGGCCTAAAATCCTACCCTTACGAACCGCGAATGGCCAGGGCCTTACTTGACGCCGCCGGCTGGATCCTTCCCGAGGGCCAAAGCGTCCGCTCCAAAGACGGCACGCCCTTTGAGATAGGCCTGTATTACGATTCCACCAATGTCGTCCACCGCGCCTTCGCCCAAATAATCCAAGCCCAGCTTGGCGAAGTTGGCATAAAGGTTAACCTTACCGGCGAGGAAAGCGCGGCTTACCTAAGCCGCGGCAAGGCCGGGGACTTTGACCTAAATTTTAGCGTCAGCTGGGGCGAACCCTACGATCCCCACTCGACCCTAAACGGCCTAGCCACCAAAAGCGAGTCCCTGGACTACCTGGGAGTCGCGGGTCTCCCTAACTACGACGAACTGGCCCAAAAAATAACGGACGTTCTCCATGAGACTTCCGAAGACCTTCGCCAAGAAACTTACCGAGAAATCCTTACCGCCATCCACGAGGGTTACGGCATCGTGCCCCTATCCTACAAAACCAATCGGGCCGCGGCCCAAAAGAACCTCGAAGGGGTCGAGTTTCATTTTTCCTACGACCTGCCCCTGTCCAATACCGTAAAACGCTAAGCCAATCGCTTGGCTTAACGTTTGACGGTCAAGCTAGGCCTTTACGCCAGGCGCTTTTTTAAGCTTTGACAAAGCCCTTAATTTCCGCTCCCGATCCGGGCGGCCCCTTTTCCGACTTGGGACTTTTTCGCGACATGAAACGATTTTTGATTAGGCAGGCTTTTTTGATTTTCCCGGTGGCGCTATTGGTGTCCTTACTGGCCTTTAGCTTGGTTCGGGTCTTTCCCTCCGACGTCGTGGCCTCGTATCTAAAGGCCCACCAGCAGACTTATACCCCAGAAAACGTGGCCATGGTCAAAGCCCGTCTGGGCTTGGATAAGCCCATAATCGAACAGTATTTCGATTGGCTGAAAAACGCGGCCAGGTTTGATTTTGGCCTTTCGTACTACGGAAACCTGAAAGTCTCGAACATAATCTTGATGGGCTTAAAATCGACCCTCCAGCTGACCATGGCCACCATCGTTTGGCTTTTGGCGGTGACCTATTTCCTGGGCGTTTACGCGGCCAAAAAGCCCAACGGGTTGGTGGATAACCTAAGCCGGATCGTGGCCATATTGGGAAACGCCGTCCCGATTTTCGTGGTGGGCTTTCTCCTAATCCAAATCTTCGCCCTAAAACTGGGCTGGCTCCCGGTTTCGGGAAAACTCTCCCTAAAACACGTGATTTTGCCCTCCCTGACCTTGGCCCTTGGCAACATCTGCGTTTACGCCAGGATGCTTAGAAACGAGATGCTCGATAACGCCGAAAAACCCTACGTTTTTTACGCCAAAGCCCGGGGCCTAAGGACGCCGTGGATTTTTAGAAAACACGTCTTTAAAAACTCCCTTTTGCCCATGGCCGGGACCAGCGGCATCTGCTTTGGGCACCTTATCTGCGGGAGCGTCATCGTCGAAAACGTCTTCGCTTGGCCGGGATTGGGTTCGATCATTACCTACGCCATATTAAGCAGAAACTACCCGGTCATCCAAGGGTACGTGGTCTGCGTAGCCCTAATCTTCATCGTGGCCAATCTCCTTTCCGATATCCTAACCGCCTTACTGGACCCCCGGGTCAGGCTGGGAAGCGCCCTGTGAGAGACCAAAACCATAAATCCAGGCCCGCCAGGATCTCCGTCGCCCTGGCCATATTAATCGTTATGGGCCTGGCCACGATCTTCGCCAAATACTTGGTCCCCCACGATCCCGTGGCCATAAACATCTCCAATTCCCTGGCCCCCATGAGCTGGGATCACCCCTTTGGGACGGACCAGTTGGGCCGCTGCGTTTTTTCGCGCTGCCTTTACGCCATCCGGGTGACCTTTGGGGCCTCGCTCTTTATCGCCTTTCTCACCATCGTTTTGGGTTCGGTCATCGGCATGGCCGCGGCCTACCTGGGGGGCCTAGTCGACCAAATCGTCCGGGTCTTAAGCGACGCCCTATTGGCCATTCCCTCCATGATCTTTACCCTCATCATAGTGGGTTTTTTGGGTCCCGGCACCCAAAACATCATCCTGGCCATGCTCATCGCCAACTGGGTCTGGTACGCCCGGGTGGCCCGGGGCCTAACCCTCAGGATCCGGGAATACGGCTACGTTCGGGCGGCTCGCCTGGCCGGTACCGGCCACCTTGGCATAATCGCCTGGCATATTTTTCCCGGCATCGTCACCCAAATGACCACCCAGTTTACCCTCCTAATCGGCACCATGGCCCTATCCATCGCCGGTTTTTCTTTCCTCGGGATTGGCATCCAGCCGCCCACGGCCGAGCTGGGCCTTATGATCAGCGACGGCTGCGAATTAATCCAAACCCACTTTTTTCAAATGGTCTGGCCCAGCTTGGCCCTAATCCTCCCCGTGGCCAGCCTAAACGTCATCGGCGACTACTTTAGCGACTACTGGAGATCCAAACAATGACCTCCACCCCCACCGTCTCCCCCTCCCCACCGCCCCCGGGGCCCGGGGTGAGGGAGAGCTCCGATACCCTCCAAGGCCAAGCGACCCTGGACCAAACTTCGCTTGGCCAAGCGACAACGGGCCTTCCTTGGCCAGCCGCCAAACTCGAGCCTACCGTGCCGGTCCTGGCCACCAAAAACCTGACCGTGGATTTACTCGCGCCAAACGGCTCCCTAAACGTAATCAGAAACGTTAGCCTAAAAGTCAAAAACCAAGACATCGTGGGCCTAATCGGAGAAAGCGGCGGGGGCAAAAGCGTCTTTTGGCGCTCCCTTTTTGGCCTACTCGATTCCGCCAAATGGCAAGTCTCCGGCCAGGCTCTCCTTCAAGGAAAAGCCTTAAACTACCTTGACGAGGAAGAGTGCCGCGCCCTTCGGGGCCAAACCGTGGGCATCATTCCCCAAGACCCCATGAGTTCCTTTGACCCGGTCAGAACCATCCTAAGCCATTTCCTGGAAACGGCCGGGGCCCACACGGATTTAACCAAAAAAGAAATCCGCGAGATGGCCCAAGCCTCCCTGGCCCGGCTCTACATCGATAACCCCAAAAGGATCCTTTCTTCCTACCCCTTCCAATGCAGCGGCGGGACCCTCCAAAGGGTGATGGTGGCCATAGCGGACATGCTAAAACCGGCCCTTCTCGTGGCCGACGAACCCACCACCTCCGTTGACGTCACGGTTCGCCGGGAAGTATTAAGCCTACTTAAAAATTCCAAAGACCAAAGCCAAACCTCCATTCTCCTAATCTCCCACGATCTAAAAGCCGTCATGAGCGTGGCCTCGGAAATAAACGTCATGTACGCCGGCTCCATCATTGAGCGAATCCCCACCCCAGCCCTAGCCGCCGGCCAGGCCCGTCACCCCTACACCATAAAGCTCATAAAGTCCCGGCCAAGTTTTTCCAAAGAGCGCCTCGAATCCATCCCCGGCTCCCCGCCCTCCCTACCTGAGCGCCAAAGCGGCTGCCCCTTCCAGCCCCGCTGCGAAAAGGCCCTGGACGGTTGCCAAGATTACGCCCTGGAGCCCAAACAACTAAACCCCGGCCATGAAGTCCGCTGCCTTTTGGTTTGAGGGCAACCAGGCGGCTTTGTTTTGCCGCGAAATAATCAACCCATTCGCTAAAGGGTGGGCGGTTTTAAGACAGGTTAGAAAAGTGAGCTTTGCGACGAAATAATCGGCCATCCAGAAAAAGGCAGGCGGTTAAGGGTATATGAGAAAGGCGAGTTTTGCGACTAAATATTCGCCCATTCGTGAAAAGGCAAGTGGTTTTTGGAAAAGTAAGAAAGGTCAGTTTCGAGCGAAAATATTCGCCCATTAGCGCGAAGGCAAAAAG
>JAITLH010000178.1 GCA_031277995.1 Deltaproteobacteria bacterium | reverse complement strand
TCAGTTAATATACGATATGCTTAACTCGATTGGCTTTTACAAGTAACCATATTTCGCGATCTGAATTTATCCTGAAATAGATAGACTTTTTAAAAATAAATCTCCGGTTTCCTTTTATGGTTGATTTTTTGGCGGTCGCGATTTAGGCCATCTTGAATCATCCTGACTTATCCAGAACAAATTATTAATTCATTGCCGCAAAGTTTATCGTACCCGCTTTTTTAGCGTTTCTTTTTTAACAAACTTAATTTATCCGGAAATGGCCTGACGATTTGTTTAAATGTTTACGGACTGTTTGTTTCTTGGGGCTTTTGTTGGTCGCGTTTTTTAGCGATCTGGAATTGTCGCGAAATAATCGTTCGTTTTTGTAAAGCGCCGGGTCGAAATTTTCGGTTGGCAGGTTTTGAAAGTTGCCATTTTGCCCCATCTGGCTTGCCCGGAAACACCCATCACGGTTTGTCCAAATATTTACGGACATTTCGTTCTTGGGGGCTTTTGGGAATCGCGGTTTGGGGCCCTGGGTAAGGCCAAAACGAGGTATGTTGGGGCACCCTAGCGTTCCGGTTAACCCTACCCCCTTTTTCGCGGCCAAGGCCATTGGTCAAGATGGGCCCGCGGCGGACCCTGTCGAGCCTGGCCAGCCTGGCCAGCCTGGCCAGCTGGAGGGGGGAGATGGGGTCAGGGTTTGGGAGCGCTCCCGGACCCACTGGCTGGGGTTTAAGGGGCCAGTTTTTCAGGCGACCGGAGGCTCAAAACGAAGTTCATGGGGCCGGGCGGGTAAGTTTTAGGTTTGTCCGATGATTGGAGACGAAAATTACGATCTTGGATTCAATTTAAAAATAAGCTATAGTGGTTAATTAAGAAACTTTTCTTGGCTTGACCCGGGATTTGTAGAAGTTGGCCAGTTTGGGCTAACTTAAATTTTTGGTTTTCTTTGGGGGCTTTTAAGTAAATGAGTATCGATTCGGCCGTTCGGCAAGATCTTGATAAAATCCACTCCGCCTCAATGGAAATTCTCTCCAAAACCGGCATAAAACTCTACAGCATAGAAGCGGTGGCGTATTTCGCGGAAAGGGGCGTCAAAATCGATGGGCTGACCGTCTACCCCACCGAAGATTTTATCATGGATACAATCTCAACGGCACCCAAAACCTTTACCGTTTTTTCCAGACGCCCCCGCCCCAAAGCGCCTAAGCCTGACTCTTTTGCCCAGACGGCCAAACCCAAAGATAGCCAAGAGCAAGTACCAAAACCTCCCTTGGAGCCGTTACCCGAGCTTGACATGATTTTCGACGGCCGGAGGAGTTATTTCGCCCCGGCCTATGGCTGTTCGACCATAACCGAGAAAAACGGCCAGACCCGGCCCTCCACCTTGGAAGATTACGTTAAGATCGCGAAATTGGTACACCAAAGCCCCCATTTCATGGTGAACGGCGGGATATTGGTTCAACCAACCGACGTCGATCCCGAGCTCGCCGCCTTGGCCATGACCTTCGCTTCCCTTATCGCTACCGACAAATGTTTGTTGCTCGTTCCGACCAATGGAGAGATTTTCATAGAGCTTATGTATTTGATGGCCTTGAGCTGCGGCGGCGAGCTTGAGTTCGCCAAATACCCCAGGACCTTCACGCTCATAAGTACCCTTTCGCCCCTGGTCATTGGCCAGGACGCCTTTGACTGCCTAAACGTTGCCGCTTCGTCCGGGCAGGCTTTAATCATAGCCCCGGGGCCCATGGCCGGGGCCTCCGGGCCGATAACCCTGGCCGGAAACTTGGCCGTGGCCAACGCCGAATGCCTGACGGCCATAGCCTTAAGCCAGATGGTCAAACCGGGGACGCCCGTGTTTTATGGGGTGGACGCCACCGTTTCCGATCTACGGGTCGGCCTAGTCAGCGTCGGAAACCCGGGTTTTTCGGCCATGACCATGTATTCAAAGCTTATGGCCTCTTATTACGGGCTCCCTTCCCGTTGCGGCGGGGCCGTTACCGACGCCCTGGAATTGTCTTCCCAAAGCGGCCTGGAATCCATGATGAATCTCATGGTCTGTTTGGAAAGCGGGGTCGATCTGATCCCCCACTCGGCCGGGGTCCTGGCCTCCCGGGCCACCTTTGGCTACGAAAAATTCATGTCCGATCTCGAGATGATCTCCATGCTCGACTACGCCAAAAAACCCCTGGCCGTAAACGACGATACCTTGGCCTTGGAAACCATCATGGACGTGGGACACGAGGGCGTTTTTTTTAACCAAAAGCATACCCTGAAAAACGCCCGGGACTACCCCTTCTATCCCCGGGTGGCCCCCTTGGGCCAAGTCCGAACCCGGCCCCTTTCCGAGAGAATCCTGGCCAACGCCGACAAGGCCATGGAAAAATCGCTCTCGACTTACCAACCCCCGGAAATGGACAAGACCGTTCGCAATGAACTTAGAATGCTCTTGGTCAGTCGAAAAGTGGACACGGAATTAACCGCCAAAATCATGAGACTCGTAAGCGAAGGCGTCAAGCGCGATGATTGAGTAAATCGCCCCCATAACCAGCGCCCCCTAACGCTTCGCTTTATTTGGCCTCCCCGGGGAAACCCCGAGGCCGGCTTGGTCCCCTCCCCCTTAAAAAACCCCGCAAATCAAGGCCGCCTGAAAAAGTAAAGGCGCCGGGCAAGTGGCCTGGCGCCTTTAAATTTTTTGGAAACCGAACCGCGGGTTCGGGGATGGGTTCGGGGGATGGGTTGGCCCGAAACTATTTTAGCTTTTTGTATTCGCGTTCCCTATTATGGGCTTTTAGGTATTTTTTTATGGCATTTTCGTAGTTAACTTCACTTACGGTTTGGACAAAATAGTCATCGGTCCAGAGTTTCGCCCCCAAAAGTGTATTTTTTACGTCAGGGTTGCGTAAAACGATTTCCCTGGCCGTTAAGTCTTTAATGGTTTTGACGATGGCGTCCGGGCTTAAGTCCGCTTCGCTTTGAACGAAAAAATGGGCGTTTTCCGGGTCGGTTTTGACTTCCAGAAACTTGATATCGTGGCGTTTTTCGATTTCTTGGCATATTAGCTTGAGACTTGGCCCAATCGATTCGCCAAAGCCCGTTTGACGGTAGTTTAAGGGGCAAACGAAATGGTAGGTTATGTCCGAGGTGACGTCATCGCCATCGTCGGAGTAAAAATATCGGCCCATTTTTTCTCCTAACTTATGGGGGTTGGCCTGGGCTTAAGGCCAGCGCCCAGCCCGGCCAAAGGTCATTTGGCCGGGGTTGGGGTATCGATGACCCGCTCGATGACCCGCATGGATTTCCATTTGCCTTGTTTGTAACGCCAAACGCCGGTGAGGGTGCTGCCGCAGATGTAAAACATCATGCAATACCACATGGTATGGATGGAGGCCACGTCGAATTTGAAAAGCAAGAGGACCGGCGCGATGAGGCCAAAAATCCCCCAGACGGCCATGACCCCCATGGGAAACCAGACGTCGCCGGCGCCTTTGATGGCCCCAAAGCAGCATAGGTAAAGGCCGTCAAAAAAGCTGTAAAAGGCCACGTAGACCAGTATGACCGTGCCAAGGTCGTAAATGAAACCCATGGTCGCGGGATCAAGATCGCTAGCCAGAAAAAGCGAAAGGAGCGGCCTGGGGATGGTCAGAAACAGGCAGCCCATCATCATCACGTAAATGGTGCTTAAGACCGTCCCGGATTTGGTGGATCGGGCCCCTTCCAAAGGTTTGCCCCGGCCGATGGATTGGCCAACCAAAATGCTCACGGCCATGCCCACCCCGATCATGGGGAAAAACGACAAGGCCTCGAGGGAAAAGACGATGTTATTGCAGGTCAATTCCAAATCGCTTAGGTGACCCACGGCGAAGCTGAAAAAACCAAAGGCGAAGATCTCCATGAAAAATTGCAGCCCGCCCGGCCAGCCGAATTTCAAAATCCGAAAGGTCAGTTCCGGGTCGAATTTACGGTTGCTTCTGACTTGAAAATCCCGTTCCATCTTTTTGGTAAAGATCATGAACGAATAGATGGCTACCGACAGGACCCAGGACATGGCCGTGGCCACGGCCGCCCCAAATATGCCCCATTGGGGGAAGATCGTGAACGAATTAACCTTGAGGCCAAAAATAAGCAAATAATTCATGGGGATATTGAAGCCGGCCCCGATGAGGCTTACCCACATGACCGTTTTGGCCCGGCCCATGGCCGACATGAAAGAAGACATGACCACCATGGCCAGGTCAACCGGGGTAAAGAGGATTAAAACGTTAAAGTAGCTTAGCTCAAGCTCGATAATCTCGGGGTTTTGGGAGCCAAAACTAAAGATAAAATCGTTGGCGAAGTACAAAAGCGATACGAGTAAGCCGGTGACGATGGAAAAATAAAGGCCCTGCCACAAGGTGGCCGCGGCCCGGTGGGGTTTTCCGGCGCCTATGTATTGGGCCACGAAAATTCCCACGTAGGAACAAATGCCAATGAAAAGCGAGGTGACCGCGACCTTGGCCATGCCGGCGGGAAGCGAGGCGGCGATGGCGTTGGGCGAATAATTACTTAGAAAAATCCGGTCCGTAAAGAGCATCAATGAGGAGGCGGCGGTCGAGGCCAAAAGCGGCAGGGCCAAGGAAAGAACTTCTTTATAACCTTGCGGGGCGTTCCATCTGGTTTTGGGATTTAACTCTTTTATGTTGTTTAAAATCCAGCGGAGAAATGTCTGAAAAAACATACGTAAACCAAAAATTCTAATCAAAGAACAAAAAAACAGACCTATAAAACCAAAAACTTGGCCTTATACAACTTTAAGTAACTTGTATTGTTGATTTAATACTAAGTTTTTATATCCGGCATTACCGCATGGTCAAAAGGGTTACATTATTGTCACTTTAGCTTGACAAAATCCAAACCGGTCCATCAAAGCTTCAGGAAATATGATAAAACCAAAATATTTTCTTTTTTTGGTTAATCTTTAAAGATAAGTTTTGGGGCCTCATCGAGGATGTTTTCCAAAAGATCCGCCCCGCCCAGACTCTCGGCGTAGAGTTTCATCTTGGGTTCCGTCCCGCTGGGCCTTACGGCAAACCAACTGCCATCCGAGAGGGTCACCTTCAGGCCGCCAATGGAGGCCTGGTTTCCCGGGGCCTTGTCAAAGGCCTCGGCCACGGTCAGGCCGGCGATGCGGTTGCCGGCCAGGGTTTGGGGTTTTAGCTGGCCCAAAATGGCCTTGCGTTCGTCGTTTAGGTCGGAATCCAGGCGGCGATACTCGGTTGAGCCGTATCTTTCGGTTATCCCTTGGTAGATCTCGTGGGGGAGTTTGCCCGTGTTGGCGCACATCTCCGCGGCGAGTAAGGTCATGCAGAACCCGCATTTGTCGGTGGTCCAAACCCGCCCGTTTAACCTCAAAAACGAGGCCCCGGCGCTCTCTTCCCCGCCAAAACCAAGGCTCCCCTCGGCCAGGCCCGAAACGAACCATTTAAAACCCACGGGCGTCTCGTAGATTTCCCGCCCCGCCCCCTTGACCACCCGGTCGATGATGGCCGAGGAAACCAGGGTTTTCCCGATCCTAAAGTTTTGCGGCCAATTGGGCCGGTGCTTCAAAAGATACTCGATGGCCGCGGCCAGGAAATGGTTGGGATTCATGAGTTTCCCGCCCGAGACGATGCCGTGCCGGTCAAAGTCAGGATCGTTTCCGACGCCCAAATCGTAGTCCCCGGCCGACTTAATCAAATTGGCCATGGCGTAAGGCGATGAGCAGTCCATCCTGATGGCCCCGTCGGAATCGAGGGGCATGAAGGTAAAGCCCGGATCGACTCTGGGGTTAACCACGGTCAAATCTAGCCCCCAGCGCTCGGCGATGGGTTGCCAGTAGCGAACCCCGGAACCGCCCAAGGGATCGGCCCCGATCTTAAGGCCAGACCATCTGATTATCTCCATATCGACCACCTGGCCCAGCGCCTCGACGAAGGGATCAACGAAGTCCTCGACCTTGGTCGTCTCGGCCTTTAAGGCCCTGGAGTAGGAGATCCTTTTAACGCTGGAGGGGTTGGCCATGATCTCGTTGGCCCTTTTTTGGATCCAGTCGGTCACGTCCACGTCGGCCGGTCCGCCGTTGGGCGGGTTGTATTTGATGCCCCCGTCCTGGGGAGGGTTGTGGCTGGGGGTGATGATTAGCCCGTCGGCCAGTCGATCCCTATGGGTCCGGTTATGTTCCAAGATCATAAAGGAGATAACCGGGGTGGGGCTGTATTCGTTGTTGGCGTTTATGACCACCCAGACGCCCATGGCCGCCAAAACGGAAAGGGCCGTCCTAAAGGCGGGCTCCGACAAGGCGTGGGTGTCATAGCCCAGATATATGGGCCCGGTATAACCCTTTTGGAGTCTGTACTCAACCACGGCCTTGGTCACGGCGGCCACGTGGCCTTCGTTAAAGGCCCCCTTAAAGGCGGAGCCCCGGTGCCCGGAAGTCCCAAAGGCGACCTTAACCCTTGGCTCCAAAGTGTAGTAATCGGTAAGAAGTTCCGCCAAATTTATCAGCTTTTCGGGAGGGGCTGGTTTTCCGGCCAAGGGATCGATTGACATATTCACCTCTGAAAATGTCGCCACCAAGGGCGATGGGCTAAAACCTCAAAATTTCTCCAAAACCACCGTATGTCCATGACAAAAGCCAAAGGGGCACCGCCAAAGGGCACCGCCAAAGGGCAACCGCCAAAGGGCAACGGCCCTTGGCCAAAGGCGCCTGGCCTTACCCCATGGCGTAAGCCTATCCAAAAAACTTAAAACCCCTCGGCCGTAAGCAAGCCCGCCCCTCCCACCAAGGGAGCGTGGATGCCCAGGGAACTTTTGACGATCTGGATCTGGTCAATCGAGGCCGTGACCAAACGCGGTTCCAGATATTCCACCAGGGCGGCTTTGATAAACTTGAAGGCGCCGGAGGCGCCGCCGCCCAAAACGGCCCTTTCCAAGCTCAGGAGGTTAAAAACCCCGGCCAGGATCTGGCCCAGGGCTAGGCCGGCTTGCTTAAAAACGTGAAGCGACATGGGATCGCCCCGCTCGGCCAATTCGTTCATGATCTGGGCGTTAAGCTCCTCGCCGGTACCCTTAAAAATGGTCTCCTTGCCGGCTTCCAGCCATTTTCTGGCCATCCTGGCGATGCCCCGGGCCGAGGCCATGGTTTCCAGACACCCTACCCGGCCGCACCCGCAGGTAACGGTATTGGAAGGGCCCAAGGGGATGTGCCCTATCTCGGCGGCGCTGGTAAAGGAGCCGTTCCAGAGCTTGCCGTTTAAGATAAGCCCGGCCCCGACCCCGGTCCCCAATGTCACGACAATCTGGTTATCGCAACCCTGGCCCGCCCCGGCCAACCATTCGCCCAGGGCGTAGAGATTGGAGTCGTTTTCCAGCCTGACGGGCAGGCTCAAGGCTTCGGATACGATCTTGGTTATGGGAATGTTTACCCAGCCCTTAAGGTTGGGGGCGTTTACGACGATTCCTTCTTTGGGCTTAATCCAGCCCGGGGCCCCGATGGCCACGGCCAGGGGCGGACGGCCGATTTTTGAATCCCGCCAAAGGGCGTAAAGTCTTTTGTTAACGAGTTGGATGATTTCGGCCGAGGTCTCGCCGGCCTCGGCGACGGGAAAGATGTCGGTGGCCAATACGTCGCCGCGGCGGGTAACCAAGCCGCAAGTAACGTTGGTGCCGCCGATATCCAAAGACAAAAAGGCGTCGTCGGCGGATCGTTCATCGACTTCTAAACTCCCCGCGGCCGGGGAGTCGGATCTCCCCTCGGGCTGGGAGTCGGATCGCTCCCGGGCTAGGGAACCGGTTTGTTTTTTCGGGGAGGTTTTTTTTCTGGTCTTGGAGGTGGAGGGCATATGAAAAACTCGCAACGGTATTATTATAAAGTCAAACTCAGAAAGAAAAATCCGTCAAAATCGAAATCTGTCAAGGCAAAACCAACGAAATATAATGGGACATTAAGTCTCTTCTAGCTAATCAAAACTTCAAAGTAAAATCTTAGGGAAGCTAAATAAGCTAAGTTATCTGGAAAAAATAAGTCTTTTTAAGTTCATTAAACAATTTTCAATTATAATAATTTCCTTAGCTTAAAACATTTTTGTTTGAATCATAGCAAAAATAACGTAAATCATCAAGTGGAAAAAAACCCGCCCCCAATCAGAGCCCCCCACTTCTTTGGTTAAACCCTTGGCTTAGGCCGTGGTTAAAGGCCTAAGCCCTGACTTGAAGCCTCGGGCGCTCGGCCAAGGCTTTTGTAAAAAACGCCTAGGCCATTGGGTTGGTTTGGGCCTGGGCCAAGGGCCCGCCCCCAAAACTTATGGCTCCGGCGGCCAGGCAAAAAATGGCTAAAATCATAACCATATGGCCAAAGGGAAAAATTTTAACTCGCGAAAACTCTTAAAGGCTTGATTTTACGGCAAAGGGGAGGAAAGGGCCAAACCCGGGATTAAAAAAAAAGCCGAAACCATCGAGGTTGATGATTTCAGGCTTAAAAGAGCGTTGGTTTTGGGCTTTTTGGCTGAGCGATGGCTGGGGAACAGGGATTCGAACCCCGATAGGCAGATCCAGAGACTGCAGTCCTACCCTTGGACGATTCCCCAGCGAGGGGTGGCCAAGCGGCCACGCCAATTTTTTTCATATATACTCGATATGGATGTTTATGTCAAGCCTTTTTTGGTAACGAAATCGAAAAACCGCTCCCCGAATCAGCGAAAAATGTCACCTAAATGCCTGGCGCGAGAATGCCAATAACTCTCGGGAATCTTGATTTGGGTGACTTTTTTTTCAAAAGTTGCCTTAAAACGTAAGCCAAGGCTTATTTGACTTGAGAGCTGGGCCTAGACCACCAAATAAAAGTCTGAGCGTAAACCGGGCGTCACCTTGGTAAGGACAAAAATGTTATTTCGAGGGCCCTTTGACCGCTTAAA
>JAITLH010000166.1 GCA_031277995.1 Deltaproteobacteria bacterium | reverse complement strand
TTAATCGACAAGCATGGCCAGGGCGCCTCGGGTTACACGCCCCCCGACGAAAGGGGCTATTGGGTGGAAATTCACGGCCAACACTCCCTGACCCTTTTTAGCGTCAGGGACGCGCCCGTAAACTATAAGGTTTTCACTTCCACCAAGGGCTGGCAGCTTTTGGCCATCTGCCGCAGTCGGCAAACCTACGGGCCGGCCAACGCCAACGAGCTTCCCCACGAGACTTATTTGGATTTGATTTTGTATTCGGTAAGCGTCACAAACGATCTGATAAAAGTCGATTTGGCCGATTATTTGCCGCCCATTAACGTCTGGGATTTCGTCACCAGCGATACCGTTACCGACAAAAACGCCTTTAGGGAACTCCAAGCCATCGATACCGTTTTCGCCGATTGCCTAACCTGCCACTCCAGCGTTGAGGACGCCAGCACCATCGACATAATGACCGTCACCAGCATTAACGGCCACTCTTGCGCCTATTTATTGCCGCAGTTTAAACTTCTCCCCCTTCGTTGGGTTGGCGACCATTTCACCAAACCCTACGACCGGGCGGCCCTACCCGTCAAGGACCGGCCAAAAACCGAACCTCGCCACGGCATTTACTACCATGAACCCGGACATTAGGTCGATCGCGCGGGCGAAAAACGCCTTGCCGGCGGCGGCTAGGCGCCAAAGGCCATGAAAGCGGAAAATAACCCCCTCGTTAGAAACGCCCCGCCAATGGCGGCTAGGTACCAAAGGCCATGAAAGCGGAATATGACCGGCCCACCAGAAACGTCATGTTGACGGTATCCTACGACGGGACCCCCTTTCAGGGCTGGCAAAGGCAAGCCAACGCCGTTACCGTCCAGGGCTTATTGGAAGAGGCCTTGGCCACCGTTTGCGGCCATGGGGTAAAGCTTTTTGGGAGCGGGCGTACCGACGCCGGGGTTCACGCCAAGGCCCAGGTGGCCAACTTTCATACCGACTCAAACCGCGACCTTGACACCATCGTGCGGGGCTCAAACGCCCTACTCCCCTTAACCGTGGCCGTGCTCTCGGCCAGGGAGATGGGTCCGGAGTTTAACGCCCGCTTTAGCGCCACCGGAAAAACTTACGCCTACGACTTTTTGACGACGGCCGTGCGGGATCCCCTTTTGGTTAACCGGGCCTGGTTTGTCGGCCCCAGGCTTGACTGGGACCGGGTCCAAAAATCGCTTCCTTACTTACTGGGCACCAAAGACTTCAAAGCCTTTAAAAGCTCGGGCGGGACGGTTAAATCCACCGTCAAAACCATAAGCGCCGTCGACCTTTCCGAGATCGCCCCAAACATAACGCGGCTAACCATCACCGGTTCGGGTTTTCTAAGGCATATGGTCAGGGCCATCGCCGGAACCCTCTGGCTCATTGGCCGGGGCAAACTTGGCCCCATGGATCTGGCCAAAATAATCGACTCGGAGGATCGCTCCCAGGCCGGCCCGGCGGCGCCGCCCCAGGGCCTATGTTTGGAAAGGGTGCACTATGGTTAGCGAGCCGGGCCTTTTAAAGGCCCGATCGCCTGGTCACCTTGGACGGTCACCTTGGATGGCTGGCCAAATTCCGGGTTTTTTACCGGCCTTGTCGTTTTTTTCGGGTAAGGCCACGGGCGGTGACGGAAAATGAATCTCGAAAACGATTTTTCAAATCTCCCAGAAGACGGCATCGACCGTAGAATTAGGGTTATGGAATTGTCGCCTATTTTTGGGAACCTCCCGCGGGAGCTTTTAATCGAGCTGGCCGAGGTGGGCGAGATTTGCCACTACCCGCGAGGCGAATTGATTTTTCAACAAGGCGATTCGGCCGAGGGGTTTTATCTGGTCTCCTCGGGGCTGGTCAAGATCTACCAGGCCGATCCGGACGGGGATGGGCGGGTCTTGCATTTATGCGGTCCCGGCACGATTTTTGGGGCGGCCGCGGTTTTAAGCGACGAGGGGTATCCGGCCACGGCCGAGGCGGAACGGACCTCGGTCGCGCTTTTCTTACCCAACAAAGGCATTAAGGACTTGATGGTTAAATATCCCGATTTGGCCTTGGCCTTATTTGAAGTCGTCGCCCAAAAACTCATTGGCTTTAAAGAGCTATTGAAAAATTACCCAAAAAACTTGGCGCGCCGGGTGGCCCAATATTTGCGCGGTCTGCCCATCGATCCAGACGAGTCAACCATTTCCATACCCATCAAACTGGGAACCTTGGCCAACCATCTGGGCATGGCCCCGGAAAACCTGTCCCGGGTATTGACGAAACTTAAGGAAAACAAGGCGCTAATCCCCCGGGGCAAAAACCGGGAATTCATGGTCGATATGAAAAGGCTAAACTTGATCGCCGACGGGAAAGAACGCCTATGAGGTGTCGCGGTAAGCATAAACCAAACGGCCGAAAACAAACCGGGCCTTTTTTTTCCCCTTTGGAACCGGGCGGCCGGATCGAAAACCTCCGGTTTCTTTTTGGCCTTATGGCGCTTGGACTATTGGTTTTTTTGGCGGGCTGTTCGGGGACCGGCGGGACGGTGGACGACCGGGGGATTTTCAAACCGGACAAGGCCATACCGGGGGAGATTAAACCGGCCGGCGAGGCTGAGTTTTTGGCGGGGGATTACAAGGCGGCCAAGCCGCTTTTGACCGAAGCCGGCCGTAACGGTAGCCTTAGGGCGGTTTTTTACCTGCGGATCATCGTCGAGATTGGGCTTGATGGCGAGGCCCCCAACGCCCAGGAGGCGGACCGGTTGGTGACTTTGATGGGGGCCATGAAAAGTCGCCTTGAGGACTTGGCCTTTAACGGCCCCGGGGCCGATCAGGGCATTTATTTAACCAGTCTGGCCATCGCTTACTTTAGGGGCAAAATAGAGGGCGGGCCGGACCTTCAGAGGGCCTTGCGGCTGGCCCGGGAGGCGGCCTCGAGGGGTTTCATTCCCGGCGTCAATTTGGCCGCGGCCATTTTGGTGACCCCCGGAGTGGAAGCCGGGGTGATTAAGGATCTTTGGGGGGGCGGCCTTAACGAAGCCTTTAATTTGTCCCATTCGGCGGCCCTAAAAAACGACGTGTTGGCCATGGGTAACGTTGGCTATCTATACCGCGTGGGCCAGGGGGTTTCCCTGGACGCCTACCAGGGGGCCAGCTGGTCGAGAAAAGCCGCCCAAATACCCCAAACAACGCCCAGGGTCTTAAACGATCTGGGAGCCGTTTACGAGGAAGGCCGGGCGGTCACCCCGGACAAAGACGAAGCCCTTAGGTGGTACGGCTTGGCCGCGGCCAGGGGCTACAAAATGGGCGCCAATAACCAAGCCCGGCTAAGATCGGGTAAGGGCGGCTCCCCCGAAGTCCTGACGGGGCTGGAATATTAACCAGCATACCAACCCAACCCAGCGTTCCTAACGGGTATTCACCCAACGAAAAGCGAGCGGTTTTTTTGGGATAACCTGTCGCCGAAAGCCCTGTCCCAGGCGGCCTTTGGCGGCGCGTCGTCAGTCAACCAGATATAGGCAATTGTCGGAGACGAGTTTCCTGAATCTTTCGATGATTTCTTGGGTCAGTTTATACTGGGGAGGGATCTCCAAGGAATCCTTCGATCTGGTAATGGCCATGTAAAGAAGGCGCAGTTCCTCGAGCTTAACCTCGCATTTCAAATCGTTGGGGACCTTCCCGTTTCCCGCCCTGGAAAATTTCACCTTTTCGCCGAAAGCCAAAACGTCTTCGAGGTTTATGAAATCCTCGAGCAGGACGACCTTGCGGTATTCCCGGCCCTTTATTTTATGGGCCGTGGTGGCGATGTAATCGGCCGAGTTCTCGTCGGTTTTGTTGTCGATCATCTGTTTATAGATGTAAAAGGCCTCTTTTTGGTAACGTTTGGCGATTTTTAACCTGGTGGCGCATACGTTGTCGTTAACCTTTTCTATGTAATTTTCGATCTCTTGGATGGTGTTAAACTGCTTAACGAAGGGATCTTTGATGTAATGGATGTTTTTGTTTATAAGGTTAACGAGATCGAGGATAATGTCAAACTGATAGCCTTCAAAACCGCCGTTATAGAAGAACCGTTTTTCTTTTAGGTTTTTGGCCACGAAATCAAAGAGCCCGGCGTTGGTTCTGGCGATCACCAGTTTTCCGTCGACGCCGCCCGGGCTGGGCCGATCCACCCCGGTAAAGGGCTTGGGGGCCTCTAGTAGGGACAGGTAATTGTTGGCCAGGGAAGCGATTTGGTTTGGGCACCTAAAGGACTTGGTCAAATAATAGACGGCCGCCCCGCTTAAGGACTTTTTGGACAGGGCGTTGACCGCCCCGTTAAAGGCGTAAATTTGCTGGAAAGGGTCGCCCACGAAAATTTTCTTGGCCCGGCAGCCTAGGATTAGGCTGATCATGCAGTCGTTTAGATCTTGGGCTTCATCGACCAATATCCGATCGTAAGAGTCCAATACCTTAGCGTGATTCATCTGGAAAAGCTTAAGATAACCGTTATGGGGCATGGTAAATTTACCATCGACACAACTTTTCCAGACTTTCAAGACGACTTTACTTATGTCTTTTGGCCTTTTTCCCCCGCCGTCCAATTTTACTTTTATTTTGTGCTTGTTGTCCTCTAAAAATTTCTCCAACGAGGGACTTGAGCTAAAAAAGAAGTCATTTAGACATTGGTTAACTTCCTTGGCCAAAAAATAATAATCGTCTTTACCCTTGGTTTTGATTTCCTTGACGAAAGGAATAAGCGCCAAGGGCCTGATGTCGCCCAGGGTTCTGGCGTATTTCTTCCCGACATACCCGTAAGCCAGGCTATGGATGGTTTTGACGACGACGTTGGGGCAAGATATAAAGGCGTCCCGGGATTCCTCGGCCAACGATTTATTGAAGGCCAAATACAAGATCTTTTCGTTTGGATGATTCTCGGCAAAAACTTTGAGGGTGAAAGTCTTGCCGGTCCCGGCGTAGGCGGTGATGGCCACGGTATCCTCCGTGGCGGCCATGATGGCTTTTTGTTCATCGGTTAGCGTAATGGGCGCGGTCATGAAATCTCCGAACGAAAGGCAAAAAAAAAGCGATAAAAAAACCGAGGGCCTTTGGCCCCGAAAAGGTTAAGGGCCCAAGCTTTTGGGCCAAGCCGGCGGCCGGCCGGGCCGGCTCCGGACCCCGGCGATTTTGGGCAAAATCGACGCGGGCCCGTAAAGGGCCCCAATAAGCCCCAGGAGGCGTTCGGGGCCAAAACCGGATAACAAAATGCCTGACGGCCCACCCAAGGCCGAGGACGCGACGTTGGGGGGCTTGGCGGGCCCGTTTTTGATTAACCTCGGATCCCCGGCCAAGGAAAACCCCCCAAAAAGGCCTGGGCCGGCCAAGGCCTCCGCGAGCCGGGTCATTTTAGCAAATTTTTGGCCAAAGTCCTAATTGGGGCGTAAATTTTTTTGGCCATGGCCGCCAAGTTGGCCAAAACCGCCTGGGAGGTCCATCGATCCTTTTACTTCTTTTTGGCCTTGGGAGCGGAAACGACGGGAAGCTGGGGCAGCAAATCGGCCGAGACCTGGGCCAATCTAAGTAAAGTTTCCGGCAAGG
>JAITLH010000128.1 GCA_031277995.1 Deltaproteobacteria bacterium | reverse complement strand
TTCGAGGGGCCCCTTAGGGTTCAAAAGCTTTTTTATCCGGAAAAACCAGCCCCCGGGGAAGTTGAAACTTGCCATCTGTATCTTCTTCACCCGCCGGGCGGCTTGGTTTCCGGGGATCTTTTGGAGCACGATTTGAGGCTAACCGAGGGGGCCCGGGCCGTGGTTACCACCCCGGCGGCCGCGAAGATTTACCGGGCCAGGGACGAGCTGTCGGTCCAGGCCATAAAAACCCGCGTTGAGGTAGATGACGGATCGGTCTTGGAGTGGTTTCCCCAGGGGACCATCGCCTTTGACGGGGCCCGGGCCAGTTTGGGGCAAGCCTTTGACGTGGCTTTGGGGGCCAGGGCGCTGGGTTGCGATTTCGTGGCCTTGGGCCGCGGGGCCTCGGGTGAAAGTTTTTCCAAGGGCGCCTTTAGGCAGCTTACCCAGATATTTAGGGGCCCCAAACTTCTCTTTCACGAGTTGGTTAACCTCCAAGGCGACGACGAGCTTTTGTTAAGCCCCTTGGGCCTTATGGGACGCCCGGTCATGGCCCTTTTTTGGGCCGTGGGCCGCCCCAATCGGGCCGGGGACGCCCAGGCCCTAACCGACTCCCTAAAAACCCTCCAAAGCTTTGAAGACTTTGGCCCCGGGCCTTACGCTTTGGCCCAATCGGGCTCGCCGGTTTTTTCCGCTACGTCTCGCCATGGGCTTTTTCTGGCCCGGGCCCTAACAGCGTCCCTCCAAGAGGCCGAGGCCTTTAGGTTTCGGGTCTGGTCAATTATAAGGCCAAGGTTACTGGGCCTTGAGCCCCTGCCGCCCCACGTCTGGGCAACCTAAACCAAGGCCTGGTTTAGGTAGGCCGAATTTAGCCATCAGCCCGACGGCTTTTGGCTAAATTCGGCCCGGGGCCAATCAAAACCGGTCAAGGCTAGCCAAAAACTGGCCGGGGCCTTATCGCTTTGGCCCAAAGGGGCGGCGCTTTTTTTATTAGCCGCCTTTTGGATTTCATAATACTTCTTAAACTTAAATAAGGATTTAAACGATGGATTTAACTCCCAGGGAAGTCGATAAACTTCTTTTATTTACCGCCGGTCTCGTGGCCGAGAGGCGCAAAAACCGAGGCCTGAAGCTTAACTATCCCGAGGCCGTGGCCTATTTAAGTTTGTTTATCTTGGAGGGGGCCAGGGATGGTCGCAGCGTTTCGGAGCTCATGAGCATGGGCCGCGAACAGCTAAGTAAGGAGCAAGTCATGGAAGGCGTGGCCGAGATGATCCAGGAGGTCCAGGTCGAAGCGACCTTTCCGGACGGCACCAAACTCGTGACCGTCCACGATCCCATCGGTTGAGATCCTTAGCGATTGGCCTAGGGTTTTTCTTTTTTTAGCCAAACCAGGAAGGGAAAAAATCATGATCCCCGGAGAATATGACATAGCCGAGGGCGAGCTGATCTTAAATAGGGATCGCCCCACGGTCGAGGTGAGCGTCTCCAATTTGGGCGATAGGCCCATTCAGGTAGGCTCCCATTACCATTTCGCCGAAACCAACCCGGCTTTGGTTTTCGATCGCCAAAAGGCCTACGGTTTTCGGCTAAACATCATCGCCGGTACCAGCGTCCGTTTCGAACCGGGGCAAGTCAAAACCGTGACCCTGACGGCCATG
The DNA here is from genome assembly GCA_031277995.1 of Deltaproteobacteria bacterium. Taxonomy (GTDB): domain Bacteria; phylum Desulfobacterota; class Desulfarculia; order Adiutricales; family Adiutricaceae; genus JAIRNQ01. The sequence goes on along the minus strand of JAITLH010000128.1, from coordinate 4,195 downwards.
ACCGGACTTCGCCGGGCGGTGGGTTTTAGGGGCCAGGTCATGGGACAACTCAAAGACCAAGCCGAGTAAGGCCCCAAAAACAGCGCCAAACCCCTGGTCACCCCGGGGCACCCCGGGGCACCCCGAAAACCCCCCCGAAAAGGGCCGAAAACCCGTTAGAAACTTTGGGAAAACCCCCGGGAACCTCGAAAACCCTTAGTAAGCTCGTTGGCCCAAGCCTGGGTTCTTTTGCCCGTGGCGCTTTTTGGCCGATTTGGGGTAAGCGAGTCGGGACCGTTGGTTAACTTGGTCAATAAAGTCGGGATTTGGCTTGGCCAAAGGGTTATTGGTTTGGGCAAATTTGAATGGGACTTGGTTGGGGTTTTTTTTAATTTTTTTTCGTAAATACTTTGTGGAATAAAGATGCTAAAAGTTACCAAAAAACATTACGCCGAAATATTCGGACCCACGGTTGGGGACAAGGTTAGGCTTGGCGATACCGATTTGTGGCTTATGGTCGAAAAAGATTTGACCGTTTATGGCGACGAGGTCAGTTTTGGCGGCGGAAAAGTCATTAGGGACGGGATGGGCCAGAGCCAGGAAGCCCGCTCCAATCCGCGGGTGGCCGACACGGTCATAACCAACTGCGTGGTGCTTGACGTTAAGGGGATCGTCAAGGCGGATCTGGGGATAAGGGATGGGAAGATTTTAAGGCTGGGTAAGGCCGGAAACCCGGACATACAAGACGGGGTCGATATCGTGATTGGCCCGTCAACGGAAATCATCGCCGGGGAGGGGCTGATACTTACGGCCGGGGGCATTGACACGCATATACATTTTATCGCCCCCCAGCAGGTCTACGAAGCCTTGACGAGCGGGATTACCACCATGATTGGGGGCGGCACGGGGCCAGCCACCGGCACCAACGCCACGACCTGTTCGCCCGGGGCATGGCACCTGGAATCGATGCTATTGGCCACAAATTCCATGCCCATGAATTTTGGCTTTTTGGGGAAAGGCAATTCCAGCGCCCCCGAGGGCTTAATCGAGCAGCTCATGGCCGGGGCCGTGGGCCTTAAACTCCATGAGGATTGGGGCACGACCCCGGCCGCGATCGATAACTGCCTAAAGGTCTCGGTGGATTTTGGCTCCCAGGTGGCCATCCACACCGATACCTTAAACGAGGGCGGTTTTGTCGAGGAAACCATCAAGGCCATCGCCGGCCGGACCATTCATACCTACCATACCGAGGGGGCCGGGGGCGGCCACGCCCCGGACATCATAAAATGCTGCGGTCTCCCTAACGTTTTGCCTTCCTCGACCAATCCCACCCGTCCCTTTACCGTAAATACCGTGGACGAGCATCTGGACATGCTCATGGTCTGCCACCACCTAAACCCCTCCATCGCCGAGGACGTGGCCTTCGCGGATTCGCGCATTAGGAAAGAAACCATCGCCGCCGAAGACGTTTTGCACGATCTGGGCGCCCTGTCCATGCTTTCTTCCGACTCCCAAGCCATGGGCCGGGTCGGGGAGGTAATCATCCGAACTTGGCAGACGGCCCATAAGGGCCGGGTTCAGAGGGGGGCCTTACCCGGCGACGAAAAAAACGACAATTTTCGGATCAAACGTTATCTGGCCAAGTACACCCTTAACCCGGCCATAACCCATGGCCTGGACTCAATCGTGGGCAGCGTTGAGGCCGGGAAACTGGCCGATCTGGTCTTGTGGAAGCCGGCTTTTTTTGGGGTCAAACCCCACCTGGTCATAAAAGCCGGGGCCATCGCCGCCTCGCCCATGGGCGACATAAACGCTTCCATTCCCACCCCCCAGCCTTCCCGTTACCGGCCCATGTTTGGGGCCCTGGGGGCGGCCTCTCCCAACCTTAGCTACTCCTTTGTTACCAAAAAAGCCCTGGAGGCTGGCCTGGAAGAAAAGCTAAGGAAAAAGGGCTTGACAAGAAACTTAGCCCCCGCTTCGAAGGTTACCCACTTAACCAAAAAAGACATGGTCTTTAACGATTGCTGCCCCAATATCGAAGTGGACGCCCAGACTTACGAGGTTAGGGCCGACGGCGTTCTCCTAACTTGCGAGCCGGCCACGGTTTTGCCCCTGGCCCAAAGGTACTTTTTGTTTTGAGCCTTGACCAAAAAAATCCCCCCGCCAACGGGGCGGGGGCTCTGGGGGCCCCGGCGCCCCTGGCCCCAGAGGCCATGGGACTAGCGGCCATGGGACCGGTCGCCATGGGCCCGGTCGCCATGGGACCGGTCGCCATGGGCCCGGTCATGATGGCCCCCGAATTGGCCCTTATGTACCTTTCGAGCCCGGCTTTACCCATTGGCGCCTTTCATTGGTCAAGGGGTTTGGAGCAGGCCGCCTTAAGCGGCGCGGTCAAAGACCTAAGCGACTTGGCCGATTACTTAACCTTGGCGCTTAACCGGGGCCTGGGCCGTTTTGATTTGCCGCTTTTGGCCTTGGCCTTCAAGGCCGCCTGTTTTCGGGACTATGGGACCTTAAGCCAATTAAACGATCTGTCTTTGGCCGCTAGGGAATCGAGCGAGTTTGGGCTTGAGGAAGTCGAGGGCGGGAAGGCGGTAAAGCGTTTGGCCTGGTCTTTGGGCCTTTGGCCCGAAAAACTTGATCCGGGTTTTACCCCCGGGCTTTTGGTGGGCCAGGCTTTGCTGGCCGTTTTCCTGGGCCTGGGCCCCAACGATTTGGCCTGGGTTTTAAACGCCTTCGCTTTCGCTTGGCTGCAAAACCAAATTTCCGCGGCCGCCCGGACCCTTAAACTTGGCCAAAGCGACCTCCAAGCCTTAATCCTGGCCCTTTGCGAATTGATTCCCGGGGTCAGCCAAAGGGCCATGACCCTCCCCGTCGAGGATCTGGGCCCGGGCCTTACGGGCCTGGCCATGTTCTCGGCCCATCACGAGTCCCAGACCGGACGGCTATTTCGAAGCTAAGGGCTTGGCGAAATAATCGCTTTTTTTCCTGCCCCCCCCCTTTCGCCGGGGGCCAGGCCCATAAAAAAAACCCGCGAACTTCTTGGTTTCCCCTCCCGCCGGGGGGCCAAGGCTTAACGAAAATAACGATTCATTTGGCCTTCCCCAAGACCTGTGGGGGGCGGCCAAGCCTTCCGAGACTTTTGCTTTGGCCTTGGTCCAAAGGGGGAACGATCATGTCCGAGAGGGTATTAAACATAAAAAACCAAAACCCCAGCAGACGATCGAGTCATGATTTTTTGAGGGTGGGGGTCGGCGGTCCCGTGGGTTCGGGCAAAACCGCCTTAATTTATCGCCTTTGCCTTTTGATGCGCGATTTTTACGATCTGGCCGTCATTACCAATGACATCTATACCAAGGAAGACGCCGAGTTTTTGTTAAATCGCGCGACTCTCCCCGAGGATCGCATCTTGGGCGTGGAGACGGGGGGTTGCCCCCATTCGGCCATAAGGGAAGACGCCTCCATGAATTTGGGGGCCCTTGAGGAAATGGGGCGCAGGCACCCCAACCTGGAACTGGTTTTTATCGAAAGCGGCGGGGACAATCTCTCGGCCACCTTTAGCCCGGAACTGGTCGATTTGAGTTTATACGTAATAGACGTGTCCGGCGGGGACAAGATTCCCAGAAAGGGCGGACCGGCCATCACGCGTTCTGATTTACTGATCATAAACAAAATCGATCTGGCCCCCATGGTCGGGGCTTCCCTGGTAGTCATGAGGGACGATTCCAAGCGGGCCAGGGGCAACCTGCCTTTTCTTTTTACGGAACTTAAAAACGGCCACGGCGTGATTGAAGTGGCCAATTTTTTGGTCTCCGTGGGCTTTTTGGAAGCCCGGGGACCTTTGGGAAAACCGGTCAGCTTGGCCGGGTGATTTGGGCTCGTTCGCCCAAAGTTTTTACGGGATCTTACCCAAAGATCTCGCGTTTCATTTTTTTTGGCCCCATTTTGGGCTCGCTAGCCCAAATGTTTTACGGGATCTAACCCAAGATCTCGCGTTTCATTTTTTTTGGCCCCATTTTGGGCTCGCTTCAAGGGGAGGATTTTAGAGTATGGACAATGGTGATACCGCTTTCGTGCTCGTTTCGGCGGCTCTGGTATTTATCATGACCCCGGGACTGGGATTTTTTTACGGCGGACTGGGCCGTAGAAAAAATGTCATCAACAACATCATGGCCTCGGTCTTTATCATGGGCCTGGGCATGGTCATGTGGGTGGT
>JAITLH010000109.1 GCA_031277995.1 Deltaproteobacteria bacterium | reverse complement strand
TTCCCCAATGTAATAAGCCACGCCCATATCGAAAAGTTCGTCGGGACTGGCTAAGTTGGGGTCGAGTGAAAAAAGATCGGTCATGTCACTAGTTTGCCGTAAGAATATTATAGCTTAATTACTTATTTAAGTAATTAAGTTAGCCATTTTGGCGACGCCTAATGGCCCTGGGGTTAAACCCCTAGTTTTCCAGATAAAACCCCCCGGCCGGGCCGGGGGGTTTTAAGGTTCGTTAGGCCTCTTCCATCTCTTCAAGCCTTTGCGCCGCCGGCTTCACGCCTTGTTTCGCGGCCATCTTATAATATTTTTTGGCTTGCCGCGGGTCCCGTTCAAGACCTTGGCCGAAATAGTAGGCATCGCCCACAAAAAACTGGGATGGGGGATGGCCTTGGTCGGCGGCCATCTTGGCGTATTTCATGGCTTGGACGAGATCTTTTTCTACCCCGTTCCCTAGATAGAGGGCCAGGGACGCGTTTACCTGGGCCATGATTTGGCCTTGATCGGCGGCCAGGCGCCAGTATTTAAAGGCTTGGACGGGGTCCTTTTCCACCCCATCGCCTTTGGAGAAGGCAAAACCCAGGCTTGTCTGGGACTCGGGTTCTCCTTGATCCGCGGCCAGGCGCCAATATTTCACGGCTTGGACGAGGTCCTTTTCCATCCCCTCGCCTAAAAAGTAGAGTAAGCCTAAGTGAAACAGGCATAGAAGATGGCCTTGGGCGGCGCCCAGGCGCCAATATTTCGCGGCTTGGCCAAGGTCCTTTTCCAACCCCTCGCCCAAAAAGTAGAGCATGCCTAAGTGATACTGGCATAGGTGATGGCCTTGATCGGCGCCCAGGCGCCAATATTTCACGGCTTGGCCAAGGTCCTTTTCCGCCCCTTGGCCATGATAGAAGACCTGGCCTATGTTAAACCGGGCATCTTTATGGCCTTGATCGGCGGCCATCTTATAATATTTCGCGGCTTGGCCAAGGTCCTTTTCCAACCCTTCGCCTTGGGAGAAGGCATAACCCACGGCTTCCTGGGCCTCGGGATCTCCTTGATCGGCGGCCAGGCGCCAGTATTTCATGGCTTGGTCGAGGTCCTTTTCCACCCCATCCCCTTCATGGAAGGCCCGCCCCACGTATAACTGGGAGATGAGACGGCCTTGATCGGCGGCCATCTTATGATATTTCACGGCTTGGCCAAGGTCCTTTTCCACCCCAACCCCATTATGGAAGGCCGCGGCCAAGTTTGCCTGGGCCATGATTTGGCCTTGACCGGCGGCCAGGCGCCAGTATTTCGCGGCTTGGACGGGGTCCTTTTCCAACCATTCGCCTTGGGAGAAGGCATAACCCACGGCGTCCTGGGCCTCGGGATCTCCTTGATCGGCGGCCAGGCGCAAGTATTTCATGGCTTGGACGAGGTCCTTTTCCACCCCATCCCCATCATGGAAGGACCACCCCACGTATAACTGGGAGATGAGATGGCCTTGATCGGCGGCCATCTTATAATATTTCACGGCTTGGCCAAGGTCCTTTTCCACCCCAAACCCATGATGGAAGGCTGCGGCCAAGTTTACCTGGGCCATGATTTGGCCTTGATCGGCGGCCAGGCGCCAGTATTTCGCGGCTTGGACGAGGTCCTGTTTCACCACATCCCCTTGAAAGAAGGACACGCCCACGTTAAATTGGGCCTCGGCATGGCCAAGATCGGCGGCCTTGGCAAACCATTGAAAGGCCAAGGCGAGATCTTTTTTCCCGTAAGGCTCCCCGGTACCGTAAGCGCTACCCAGAAAATACTGGGCTTCGACCAGATTCCCTTCGGCGGCTTTCATAACCCATTTAAAGCTCTCGAAAAGATCCCTGCCAAACCCCACGCCCGCGACAAGCATTTGGCCGAGATAAAATTGGGCCCCGTGGTAGCCTTGGCGCGCCGAAAGAAGTAACAGCTCCTTGGCTTTTACGAAATCTTGCGGGACGCTTTCCCCAATGTAATAAGCCACGCCCATTTCGAACAGTTCGTCGGGACTGGCTAGGTTGGGGTCGAGTGAAAAAAGGTCGGTCATGTCTCTATTTATCGTAAGGGTATTTTAACTTAATTACTTATTTAAGTAATTTAGCTAAAGATATTGATGAAGCGTAATGGCCCGGGGGTTAAACCTCGAGTTTTCCAGATAAAACCCTCCGCCTGGCCGGGGGGTTTTAATGTTTGTACGCGCCTTTCATCTCTTCAAGCCTTCGCGCCGCCGGCGCGAAACCTTGTTTGGCGGCCATTTTAAAATATCGGCTGGCTTCGGGGAGGCTTTTTGCCACCCCATTTCCATTAAGGTAGGCTTCGCCCACGTTAAACTGGGACTGGGCATGGCCTTGGTCGGCGGCCAGGCGCCAATATTCAACGCCTTTGGCCAAGTCCTTGGCCACCCCAAGCCCGTTAAAATAAGCCGTCCCAATGGTGAACTGACACGGGGGATAACCTTGGGCGGCGCCCATGTTCCAATATTTGACGGCTTGGACGAAGTCTTGCTCCACGCCAAGGGCGTTGGCGTATGACAAGCCCGCGGCAAACTGGGCGTCGGGAACGCCCCGCTCGGCGGACATACAAAAATATTTCGCGGCTTGGCTTAGGTCTTTTTCTACCCCGTGGCCATGGGTATAGGCGATCCCCATATTGTGTTGGGCCAGGGGATGACCATTGTCGGCGGCCATGAGACAGTATTTCATGGCTTTGGTATCGTCTTTTCTGGCTACTTCGCCGTTTGTGTATATTGACGTTAATTGAAACAGCGCGTCGGGATGGCCCTGCGCGCCGGCTTTGTCGTACCACTCAATCGACTTGGAGACGCTTTTTTTGCCGTAAGGCTGACCGGTTCTGTAAGACTCGGCCAGAAAAAACTGGGCGTCGCGGAGATTCCCGTCCGCGGCCATTTGAAGCCATTTAAAGCTCACCGACAGATCCCGCTCCACCCCAACGCCATTGAGATGGGCTTGGGAAAGCAAAAATTGGGCCTGGCCGTGGCCTTGGTCCGCGGCCTGAAGCAAAAGCTCGTGGGCTTTTACCAAATCTTGCCCCACGACTCCCCCAAAGTAATAAGCCGAGCCCGCTTTGTAAATTTCGTCCGGACTGGTTAGTTTGGGGTCAGGTTTCAAAACGTCACTCATGTTTACCCTTCTCCCTAGGTAATTTTAAACGTCTTTTACTTATTTTAGTAAGTAAATAAAAACGCTCTGACGGTTTTGGTTTAAACGGCCAAACCCCTTGGCCAATGGTCACGGGGTCAAAGCGCTCCCGGACCGCTTGGCGCTCCCGGACCGCTTGGCGCCCCCCTTGGCCCCCCTTGGCGCCCTTTAGCCGCCCTGGCTATCTTCCATTTCCCGGAGCCTTATCAGCGCCTGGGCGTGGCCTTGGGCGGCGGCCAAACGCCAGTACTTGACGGCTTGGCCCAAATCTTTTTCGATCCCCTCGCCGTCAAAGTAAGCTTGGCCCAAATAGAACTGGGCCTGGGGATGGCCTTGATCGGCGGCCAAACGCCAATTAGTCGCGGCCTGGACCGGGTCCCTTTCGACCCCCTCGCCTTTGGCGTAGAGTTTACCCAAACAAAGTTGGGCCTCGGGGACACCTTGATCGGCGGCCAGGCGCCAATATTTAAAGGCTTGGCCAAGGTCCCTTTCGAGGCCAAGGCCGTTATAGTAGAAAGCCCCTATGTTGTACTCGGCCAAGGGATGGTCTTGGTCGGCGGCCAAACGCCAATACTTAAGGGCTTGGCCCAAATCTTTTTCAACCCCCTCGCCGTCAAAGTACGCCTGGCCCAAACTAAATTGGGCCTCCCTAAAATCCTGCTCCGCGGCCAAACGGTAATACTTAAAGGCTTGGGACAGATCCCGTTCGACCCCATCGCCTTTGTAATAAAACGAGCCCATATTGTGCTGGGCCTGGGGATGCCCTTGTTTGGCGGCCAGGAGAGTGTATTTAACGGCCTGGGACAAGCTTTTCTCGACCCCGTCCCCGGTGTAATACGAATTGGCCAGCGTTATCTGGGCGTCCAAAACGCCTTGATCGGCCGCCTTGGCGTACCATTTTATGGATTTGGCGGCGTTTTTTTCCCCATAGGGCTGGCCGCTTCCATAAGCCTCGGCCAAGGTTAACTGGGCCTCGGCCAGGCCCCCCTGGGCGGCCTTAAAAAGACAATCGAAGCTCTCCAAAAGGTCCAAACTGACCCCCGCGCCCATGCGGTAAGCTTGCGATAGCCTAAACAGGGCGCCGGCGTGATCTTTTCGCGCGGCGATATGCCATAGCCCAAGGGCTTTACTCAAATCTTGCCCAACGTTTTTTCCAAAAAAATAAGCTTCCCCCATCTCGTAAACTTCGTCGGGACTGGCCAACTCTGGGTCCATGATTAAAACGTCCTTCACGCCGCTCGCTTTTCCCCGAAAAAAATTTTACCCTTTTGCTTATTTAATTGTCTTAAAAAGTTCGCGTTAAACCAAAGGCCAAAGCCCATCCGGAGTTATGGCCAAACCAAGTCCAAAGCCAAACCAGGGCCCAAAGCCAAACCAAGCCCAAGGCCGCTCCCAAGCCCGCTTCAAGCCAAGGCCAAGCCCCGGCCATGTAAAAGCCCCGGCCAGGGCTAAGCCGCCAAAAACGAATTTCCCGGCCAGGGCCAAGGGAAAAATCCAAAGGCGGGGCCGGGTCAGCCCGGTTTAGCCTTTGGCCGTTCAAAACGAAAAAAGACTGGGGGCGGTTGGGCTGGCCCGGCGAATGGGTAAGTCGAATTCGGTCACCGGAAAACCTCACCCCCCTGCCAAATCTGGCCGTAAACGGCCTTAATGGGCCCGTGGCGGGGTTTTGCCGGAGGGGTGGCTATTCCCCTAGGGGGTCAAGGGTTCGAAGCGCTCCCAGACCCCTTAGCGGCCGTTTTGGGGCCAGGGGCCCAATTTCTATCCAAATACGCCGCCCCTTAAGCTAGGCCTCAACGGGTAGGCGGTTTTATGGCCTCTTATGGCTTTCGTTAACGCCCGGGCTTAGCCCCTCGCCCTTGAGACGGGCTTGATAGAGCCTAAATCCGGCGCCGGGATGGCCTTTGCCAGACGCCAAACCGGGGTAATCCAAAGGCCAACCAATTCGCGAGCCCTAACTTTACTTCCCGAACTTGGCCGCGAAAGACCAAGCGCTAAAAATCCAAACGGGGTCGAAAAGACGGTCCATTTGGCCCAGCGCCGACGGGCGTTTAACCGTTATCCGCGCCCCAATGAAGACGACGGGCTTGAGCCGGGCCTTCCTTGGCATTAAAAAGCCGGTTTATCTTGGATCTGGGCCCATTTCTGGATTGTTGGCAAACGCTATCTTCCATTGGGGTGATTTCAAGGCCCGCTATCCGACGTTCCTAATACGGTGACGTCAAGACGCTTAAATCTACCCCGACATGTTTAAGCAGAATCCATGAAATGGATTATAATGTATTTAAAAGCATCAGCCAAGCGAAAAATAAAATTGGCTCGGTTTTTCTTTTTCCCGACCCGTTATTCGCCCCTTCACGGCCTCGCCCCAAAACCCAAAACTTTTTGGTTTTTCCGATAGTTTTAGTACCGTGAACCATTAGGGCCGGTCAATTTTTATCGAGCTCTTTTTCCCCGGCCTTGGGTAGGCTTTATTTCGTAACCCCTTTGGGAAGGCGTCCCTCGCCGGGCCGCCTGAATTAGGCCAACCGCGCCGGCCGGGGCTGAAAAAACCTTTAGCCATAAGGCCATCGGCCATCGGCCCAGGCCAAAGTGGCGAGGGCCAAAGTACTAAAAGGTCTGGGGCCCTAGGGAGATGGCTTATAGCCCCTCAAGCGTTTTTTGCCATAAAACCATTAGCTTGGCCACGATGGCTTCCTCGCTTGAAATTTCCCCCGCCTTGAAGCCGTATGATTTCATCACGCGGCAATCGAGCTTATCGTGGGCTTCAAGTAACGCGGGCGGGGTCAACTTGGGATCGTATAAATCGGCCAGGGAGTCATTGGGAAATTGGGCCCGGGCCTCCAAAACTCCCTGGGCCAGGGCGGCGATTTCTTCGCGGCTTCTATCGGTTACCTTCGGCCACGGGAAGTTATTGTAGACGACGTCTTTGGAATATCTGTAGTCTATCCCAATCCTGCCCCCGATCACCCGGACCCAGGCCATATGGACCATTGAGGTCAAAACCCCAAAATGGTAAAGGGTGGCCCCGGGAATTATCAGGGCGGCGTTGGTGGGGACGACATCCGGGGAAACGAAGCCCAGGGGTATGTATTTTCGAATTTCCGAGGAATGGCAGGGCACGATAATGTAGGGGCGGTCGGTTGCCCTAATTTCCTGAAACAGCCAAGGCCTGGAGGCGCTTTCCCGGGTTTGCTTTTTGGGGCTTGACAGCCTAAACTTTCGAACCTTTTCCACCCGCTCCAAAACGAGCGGCAATTTACTGAAATCAGGGGGACTCGCCCCAACTAGCCATAAACAATAGCGCTTTATGTCGTTGATATATTCTTTGGCCCCATGGACCCGTTTCACGAACCTAGCCGCCCCGGGTTCCTTGGCCAAAAAATCTTCCAGTTCATCGGCGCCCAGAAAGAAAAAGCCCCCGTCGGTCGGTTTATTGCCGTAAACCATTGAAGGAACGTCGCAGATGGCCTTGGAACGGCTCCCGATGAAAACGTCCGGACCGTCTATGAGATAGGCGTTTATGTTTTTGGCGATTATTTTGGCCTCCCCGTCGAAAATAACCTTTTCCTTATCGCCCTTCTGACCAAAACCCACGATTACGCAAAATACCAAGGCCTTGCCCTTGGCCTGGTTACTCCACTTAAAAACCCGGTAAGCGAAATTCACCCGCGTTCCATGGTCTTCAAAAAGCGGCTTCCAAACGTAAGGAGCCTGCTCGCCTTGGGTTATTGAGGTCGTGGAGACGAAGGCCGAAAGGATGTCGGTGCCTTCCATGAATTTAGCCGCCTTGAAAAACCAGGCGGCCGCGTAGTCGATTTTTCCGGCGCCGGGGTAAGATTTTCCGTTCGCGTCCCGAAAAACGGAAACGATGTCGGCCTTTTGTTCTGGGCTTTGGTTGGAATAACCGGCGAAAGGGGGATTGCCAAAAATAAACGACAATTCTTTTTTGGTTACCACTTTTTCCCAGTCTAGCCTCAAAGCGTTGGCCCGAACGATTTTGGCGCCCCCGGTCGCAAAACGCGAAACGAAGCCTTGGCCGAAGGACTCCGAAAAAAGCTTACCTAGCTGGTAATCCATTAAGCCCAGGCCAATTTGGGCGATTTGGCAAGGGAAGTCTTCAATCTCAAAACCGTAAAACTGGCCCAGGTTAACTTTTGCCCCGGGCGCGGTTTTCTGGTCCCGGCCTGAATAAAGTATCCGCAAAACCCCAAGCTCAAGTAAGCGCAATTCCCGATAGGCCACGATCAAAAAATCCCCGCAGCCGCAGGCGGGATCAAGAAACTTTAGCCCCGAAATTTTTTCGTGAAAAGAAACCAGCTTCTCGCGATTGGCCTTGACCCGATAAAACCCCTCCCACAAATCGTCTAAAAATAGCGGTTTAATGACTTTGAGAATGTTCTCCTCGCTGGTGTAATGGGCGCCCGTTTCCCTGCGCTGCCTTTGGTTCATAACCCCCTGAAAAAGCGAGCCAAATATGGCCGGGCTTACGGCGCTCCAATCAAAGGCCGCGCATTCAAGCAAAATCCCCAGCGTCTTTGAGTCAAACTCCCCCCTGGGCGCGAAACCCAAAAACAGGCCCCCGTCCGCGTGGCCAAAGTTTTTTAATTCCCCGGATAAAAGCCCTCGCCGCTCCCGCCTTTCCCTAGGGCAGCCAAGAGATTCGAATAATTTTCCCAAACGCTCCGACAAATCGGACCCGTCGGGCTTACAACCCCTCAAATAATCCCCAAAACCACGCCTCGGGAAAAGGCCGGTGTCCTGGGCGAAGAGACAATAAAGAACCCGGACGAGAAAAACCTCAAGGGCCTGACCTGGCCCGGCCTGGGCAGGCCCAACCTGTCCGGCCCCAACCTGTCCTGGCCCGGCCTGGCCATTTTCTACCTGTCCGTTCCCGGCGGGACCATGATCGGCATATGGGCCTTGATCGTACCCTAGGGCCATCAAGGCCTCGCTTAGCCTGCCCATCAGTTCGGCGGCTTTGAGATCCGCCCCAAGCTTTTTTCCGCATACCTTCCCACGATACGCGCCATCAAGGTCGCGGCCATCGATTTCGCGAAATTTTGTCATGAAAATAAGTCCAATTAGGCGACCCAAACGTCTTTGAATCAAGTAAGGGAAGAAAAAAAACTTCACGCGTTTTAGAAACCCAAAACCGACCAGCCCAAAAGGCCAAACCCCTCAAGTTTTGGTCAAAATTAAACCGAAACTTAGCCGACGGCTCTGGGGCTTTTTTGGGGTTTGTCCAAAACGGCCGCCAAGGGGTCTAGGGGCGCTTCTAAGCCATTGACCCTCCAAAACCATCTATCCCGGCCGGGAAAGGCCGCTAAGGGGCATTTTTGGGCGTTCGCGGGGCCTTTTTCGGAGGGGGGTGAGGTCCAAAATTTCCTTGGCAGCCAAAAACCTTGCCAGCCCCACAAGTCGCCCCGGGAAAAATTTCGGCAGCGAGGAAATAACGTCCATTTTAAAAACCAAAAAAGAACCCATTTGATAAAAGGCTTACCAAATGGCCTTTCAAAGTCGTAACCCAATAAGCGTTTGTTTGTTGGGTAAACCCTGTCTGGAAAAAACCGGATTCGTGGGCCAAGGCTAGCCGCCGGTTGGGCCAAAAAAATTTGGCATCGACCGAAAAAACCACTCGTCAAGTCCCAGCCGGCTTTATCCAAGATATTCATTATGGACCAAAAAGAAAAGACTTTTCAATGAAACCGGCGCCCCGTAAGGAGCCCCGCGTCATGGAAAAGTCTTAGAGGGTAAGCGATTCGTGGGTTTGGGCTGGCAAAAATACCGTTTTTGGCAGCTACGTTTGTCCCAAAGGGCATGACGCTTCTTAAAAAGAAGATTCCCACAAGCCAAAGCCAGATTTTTTACGAAAGGTTACCGTACCGAGAGTAAATTATAGACATTTTTCAAAGTCATTAATTGACGTTGAATCGGCGGCTTTTACTATAAGTTCACATGATTTATCAATGTCGGTGATTTGTCCGATTTTAAGTTCAAGGCTTTTGGTAAGGGGTCCAAATTTTGAACTTAAAATTAAAACGATAGATTTGTTAATCTTTTCGGTTGCGGCTTTGAATCTGGCTTCCACTTTGGCTTTGACTTTGGCTTCCGCTTCCGCTTTGGCTTCCGCTTTGGCTTCCGCTTTGGCTTTGGCCGCGACTTCAGCGAGGATTATGGGAATTTCTTCTTCAAGCACTTTATCTAGGGCGCTACACACATTATCACCATGAGTTTTGGAGTTAATTGTTTTTTCAGCTTCCGATCGAAAGCCGTTTGGTTTTTTTCATGGGGATAGTTTAACTCAAAAAGGCGAATTACGCTACTTAAAAATTCATCGTAAGGCTTATTTTTGGAAAGAAACGCGATTTAAGGGTGAAGGTCTAAAGCCTTAAGTCCCGTCAAGCGCGACTGGGTAATCGCCACCATAGGACATGTTCCGAATATGATAGACCAGCATGGTTACTAAATTTAGTGACTACGGAGGCCTGCCGTGGCCTTCCGGGAGAGGACAAGAAAAAAGGTCCAATGTAAAAGCGGCCCGAGGCGCCCCCGTATGAGTCAAAGGCCCATAGGGCGATGGCTAAGACTAGGGTCAAAGTGAGATCGGTTCATTATATCGATTAAACGATCCAAAAATCATGTAAGTAAATAAACCTTTAAAGAAATACTCATTGATAGCGATAAAAAAATAGTTCATATCATCCCATACTTAATGGGCATGACACTTCTTAAAAAGAAGATTCCCACAAGCCAAAGCCAGATTGATTACGAACGGTTACCGTACCAAGCGTAAATTATAGACATTTTTCAAAGTCATTAATTGACGTTGAATTGGCGGCTTTTACTATAAGTTCACATGATTTATCAATGTCGGTGATTTGTCCGATTTTAAGTTCAAGGCTTTTGGTAGGGGGTCCAAAT
>JAITLH010000016.1 GCA_031277995.1 Deltaproteobacteria bacterium | reverse complement strand
CCCCTTAAGGCCGATTTCGCCATCCTTAGGGGAAACGTGGCCGACAAGGCGGGCAATATCCATTACCGCCGCGCCGCCCGCAACTTCAACGTGGCCATGGCCACGGCCGCCGACACGGTCATCGCCGAGATTGAAAAAATCGTCGAAATCGGCGAACTGGATCCCGACATGGTCATGACCCCGGGCATATTCGTGGACTATCTGGTCCCGGCCTGAGGCTAAAAAGCTTACAAATAAACCCCAAGGATCAAAGCCTTCATAGACTATCCTGTCCCGACTTAAGGCTAATAAGACTAAAAATAAACCCCAAGGGCCGAACCCATCGAGGTTATCCGGTCCCGGCGCGAGGTGAGAAATGAATTCCAAGGAATTGATAGCCAGAAGGGTGGCGCTTGAATTTCAAAACGGCGACGTCGTGAACCTGGGCATAGGCATACCCACCATGGTCGCGAATTATCTGCCCGAAGGCGTAACCATTACCCTCCACGCCGAAAACGGCTTTTTGGGCATGGGTCCGGCCCCGGCCGAGGGCAGCGAGGACTGGGACATCGTTAACGCCGGCGGCCAACCCTCAACCATCCTTCCCGGCGGCGCCAGTATCGACAGCGCCACCTCGTTTGCCATCATACGGGGCGGGCACCTAAAGGCCACCGTTTTGGGCGCCCTGCAAGTGGACGAGGAAGGGAACCTGGCTAACTGGATGATCCCCGGCAAGATGGTCTCGGGCATGGGCGGGGCCATGGATCTCGTGGTTGGCGCCCGCCAAGTCATCATCGCCATGGAACACACGGCCAAGGGCCAGCCCAAAATCCTCAAAAAATGCACCTTGCCCCTGACCGCCGTCAAAGAGGTTGACCTCATCGTGACCGAAATGGGCGTCTTTGATTACCGGGACGGATTGACCCTAATCGAGATAGGCCCGGACGTGACCCTCGAGGACATCAAAAACGCCACCCAAGCCCATTTCGAGGTCTCCCCCAACCTTAAACCCATGCTCTCCTAGCCGCCCTTTCCAGCCGCCGCTGGCCCGCCCTTTCCAGCCGCCCCTGGCGGCCAAACCCCCTCCCATAGGCGATTTACCAAACCCCGAGAGAATCTATCTCTCGGGGTTTTTCAATTTCCGCGGCCAAAAAAAACGGCCCCTTTAGCCAAGCCAAAAACGGGTCGGCCCATTGGGCCCAATTTCGGGCCCCCAGAAAACCTCGGACCCTTTCCAAAGACGCGCGTAAACGGCCCTTATGGCCCCCAGGCGGCCTTTGGCCGAGGGCCCGGGTAGGGAGATAGGGGCCAGGGCCAAGGAGGGCTTCCAGGGCCCTTTACGGCCCAATGCCCAAACGGCCCCGGGCGGCGGTTTTTTTTGTGGGGGAGTGGATCTGGCGATTTTTTGGGGGTGTATTTTTTTCGTACAGTTTTTGTCGCCGCCTATCCGGGGTGTATCGTTTGGCGACAATTTTACCCCTAAGGATCAAGCCCAATGGCCAAGGTTGGCCCAAAATCCGGCGGCGCGAGGCGCGTTGTTTTCGCAATGAAAACACCCTTCGAGGACCGCTGGGCCCTTTCCGGCCAAGCCCAGGCGATCCCTTGGGCCCTTTGGTCCAATTTTTGCTTTTAAATAGTCCGATTAAGTCATAGCAAGATTTCTGTTCGCGAAGAAGCCAAGACCGTGGTTTTCGCCTTTGGCGCGAAAAAAATTTTTTGGTCAAGGTTTTGTCCGATACTTTTATTCAAATATGATCTTTTCTTTAATTAAAAATATACTCAGATGATCCTAGTTAAATAAACCTTTGTATCTTTGTCAAAGTCCATTTAGCCGTTCAAAATTTTTCACAAGTTTAGGCTTACTGGGCCCAAAAATATCCCTCCCTCGGGCCAAGCTAAGTCACGTTAGGGGTCACGTTAATGGCCATGTTAATGGCCATGGTCCCCGCCCATAAGCCTTGAAGAGCCAAGCCGCGCTCGCCTATTGGCGGGCGGACAAGGGCTTGGAAAAAATTTTATCCAACAAAAAACCCTCGCGCCATGGGTGGTCAGTGAAGCGGAGCCAAGGGTCAACGAAAAACGGGGTCATTGTTTAAGGACGGTCTGACCCCAGGACAGTCACCCACATGGGCCGCCCACAATGGGTTGCCCGCAGGGATCGCTAGTTTGGGCCGGCCACAATCACGCTTTTCATTGACCTTAATCGCTAAAGAGCCTAACCTTGGCCGCCCGCGGCGCGCTTTCAAATTACCATGGAGGTAGGTATTAAACATGGAAAATGAAAAATTGTTTGAGGAAAATTTTGATCGCGTCAAAAAAACGATGCGTTTAGAAAGGACGGACAGGGTCCCGGTCCTACCGAACGGTAACGCCTATCGCGCCAAGGCGGCCGGGGTTTTGTTGGCCGATTATCCCGCCAATGGACCGGGGTCCTGAGACGTCCGTTTGAAATGTTGGACCAAGATGAACCACAACGTTGACGCGGTCCAAAGCGATCTCTATACCGTTGGCTTGCAAGGCCAGAAAGTCCCTGGATAACCGCATGGCCATTTTGGGTGACGTCGATTCCGAGACGCCGGCTTTAGACACCCCAGGTGACGTCAAGCGATACGTCCAAAACCTCATCAAGGAGTTTGGGGGCCAAGGCTACATGGTTTCTTCCGGCCGCGACCTCCCCTTTAACGCCAAAATCGAAAACGTCCAGGCCATGGTCACGGCCGCCCACGAAATTTAACCCGTCACCCCCGGGGCCCCATGGCTCGGTCCATGGTGGGTTGGGCCATAACGGCTCGGGACCCCGGGGGGGAAACCCCGGCGGCTAATCAATGCGCCGCCGGGGTTAACCAATTTCTTTTTGCGAAGGAAAGAACCGTGGCTACCCTTATCATGCTTTCGGGTTTTTTTGGGATCGGGCAAAACCTCGAACTTGAGGCCAGCGATCGAAAACCTTGGGGACCCGAAAGGTCCCGTGGCCGCGGTTAACGAAGCCGGCGAGCTGGGTTTGGACGGGAGGCTGGTCCAGAGGGCCGGCCTACCCGTCCATGAACTGACCAATGGCTGCGTCTGCTGTTCCTTGCGGGTCGATTTCGTGGCCCTCCTAAACGACATGTTCAAAAGCCAACCCCCGTCCAGGATCTTGATAGAG
>JAITLH010000049.1 GCA_031277995.1 Deltaproteobacteria bacterium | reverse complement strand
AGCCAATAAGAAAACTCTCTTCATGCGTAAATCCTCCGTTTGAGTTTCGCCAAATATGGACCCTTACTAGGGCCTGAAATTCCCGGGCCAGTCGCCATCGCCGGTCAGGATTTCGTTTTGGAAACATGGGGCCGAGGGCCCCGGGAAACTTAGTTAAACATAATGGAAACGACGGGCCAGGTTCTTTTTTAGCGATTATTTATGTCGCGAAAAATTGGCCATGTCAACGTTTCAATTTTAAAACCTGACAAACTAACTAAGGCCACTAGCTGGTTGATAATCCTTAAGACCGCCCAGAAATTACGATTCGGGGACAACAAACTAGATTATCCATTTTAGTTTGTTTTCAAGAAAAAAGCAAAAAAACCAAGCGATATCGGCTTGGGAGTGCCAGGGAAGGCCATGTGGGACAAAGTCGATTAGGCGCGCTTGGAAAATGAACTATTATAGACCAGAAATTACTGACCATAGGTCTTCCGAAGTTGGATCAATGGAAGCTTAGAAATATATTAAGGACAAAAACCCATGTTGAAGGCATTATAAGGCGCCTCAGGCCTGCTGTCAATCGTTTTATTGCCAAGTCGAATTTTTTGACGCCTGGAGAAAAACCCCAAAGTAACCATGGTTAGTTTGCCCTTGTCCCAAACCGCGCCAACAAAGACCTTGATTTTTAATCGCTTCCATAAGCCCAATCGCGATAAACCCAAACCCTTACCGAAGGATAAACCAATTAGCCATAAGGCTAATTTTTAGAGACTAATTTTCGTTTTTAACTAACATGGAAAATTTAAGCTAAAAAACATCTATTCTTAAATAACCTTTCTTGAGATATTCAAATTCAATTGACCAAAAGGCTACCCAAAAAAATTTTTACCACAATTTTACCGTTCCCTAGGCCCATTAATTTGACCAAATCAATGGGCCGCTCCGGTTGGCCCGGCTGGCCAAAAATTTTTGGCCCCCAAAATCCGATCCTAGGGTGAATCCGCTCCTAGCCAGAGCCCCCCAGTGGGGGGATCAGGCCCCCTCAAAACTCGCGTTTTAAAGGGTCATATAAGCCCGTGGAGGCCCTCCAGTGCGTCGGCGTGGGTATTTGGGTCCTTTCTGGGTCTCCGGGGGCGCCGTGGGGCTATTTTGACCGACCGCCAAAATCCCCCTGGCCAACGGGTAACTTTTTCGCCTTTGGTAAATAAATCGGGACAGAAACTAGCTTCAAGGTGGCCTAACTCAAGACCTGACCACCGCTATGGGGCTATCATTTATACTTATCGGCTCCGGAGCCGAGAAAGTTAAGTCCCCGATCTTTTTTTTTAAAACAATATCTTCAAAAGTATATTACAAAGATGGCCAAAGATCGTCAAGACCATTTCTAAGCTCGACTTGGGCTTGAAAGTTTAGGATTTCTCGGGCTTTTTCCATGATGGCCACCGATTGGACGGGATCGCCCAAGCGGGCCGGGAGATGGGCGGGCGGCGGGGTTCCCGGAAAACGCTCCTTTATTAGGCTAAGAAGTTCCAAGATCGTGCCTTCCCGGCCGGTCCCAACGTTAAAGACGGTTTGGCTGGGCTCCTTAACTTGGGCGGCCAGGATTATGGCCCTAACCACGTCGGCCACGTGGATAAAATCTCGGGTTTGCCGTCCGTCTCCGTAAATGATGGGCGTTTCGTTGTTTTTTAGGGCCTCAAAAAAAATTGGTATGACCCCGGCGTCGGAACCGGTGGCCGTTTGCCTGGGCCCGTAGACGTTAAAAAACCTCAAACTGACCGTGACCAAGCCCATCGATTCGTTAAAATAACGGCCCAGATGTTCGCCCAAAAGTTTTACGGCGGCGTAGGGGCTGTCGGGACTTGGGGGCAGATCTTCTTGGTGCGGGGCGGGCACCGTGCCGTACACGGCGCTGGAAGAAGCGTAGACCAGCCTTTTGACGCCAAATTTCGCGGCCAGTTCCATGACGTTTAGGGTGCCTTGGCCGTTTACGTCAAGGCACAGCGAGGGTTCCAACTGGCTCCGGGGAACCGATGACATGGCCGCCAAGTGAAAAACCACCCCCACGCCCCGAAGTAATTTTTCCAAAAGGTCTCGATCCCTTATGTCGCCTTCAAAAAATTCGATTTGGCCAACCACCTTGGACAAATTGGCCATCTTTCCCCCGCTAAGGTTATCGATCACCAAAACCCTGACCCCATCGTTTACCAGCGCCTCGACCAGGTGGGAACCTATAAAGCCGGCCCCGCCCGTCACCAAGACCGGAGCGTCAAGTTTGTCTTTTTTAAAAACGGACAAGTAGGCCTCCCCACCCTTACTAGCGGCTGTAACCAAACCATGCGGTTTTAAACCAGTGCTGGTCAATAAGATCCCTAAAGGCCGGTTCCAGTTTGGCTTCGCTCAAAGAGGGCCAAAAGAGATTGGTCTGTTCGTTAACGCCGTGGGCCAGGAAAGGAATCAAAACCTCGGGGTCGTTACTCCAGGCCGCCCACCTGGCCCGGGAATACCTGCTCGAGCCCGGGCTGTCGCTTTCGGCCAAGTCCCAACAAATCCGCCCCGACTCGAGCAAAAACTCCCTATCTTTTTTGACCAAAAGACTCATCTCCGAAAAAAGCAAGCCCTGCTCGGCCAAGATCAAGGCCCGTAAACTTGGGCTGGAATTGACGCCCCCACCCCGGCTAGGACTCGCCCCCAGGGCGGGGCCGTTCGAATCAGGGAGCGGGCCTTGATTTTGGCTAGGCTCAGAGCTAACCCCTGGGTTAGCCCCTGGCCTAGCTTCTGGCTTAGCCCCGGGCCTAGCCTCTGGATTTGTCTGAGGCTCCGCCGGGGCGAGGGTTAATTCGTTTGAGGCATACTCGATTAAGTGCCCGCTTGGTTTAAAGCCGTCCCCATCGCCGACGGGCAGGGCTTTTAGGGCCGAGGTCAGGTATTGGTTAGATAGCCTAAAAAAGGCCATTTGGTCAATGTCCGTGGGGTAGCACGAGGCGGCCACGCGGCGAAAGAGGGCGGCCAGGCGGTATTGGTACCAGGCCGGGAGGAGTTCTGGTTTGGCCGCGGTCACTAGGCGGCTTAGTTCCATCTTGACCTTGGTCCCAAAGCGCTCTTGAAAACCGGCCGAAAGGAGAATGGCCCCGGGACCGGGATCGATGGATAAAAACCCCCGGTCTTCCGTATTGGCGTAACCCCAGGCCCGGGGGAGGGGCGTTTGGTTTGACCTTAAGCCCAAGGTTACCGGGGAGGGGGCGTCCCTTTCCAGTTCCGAGAGAAGCCCCAAGCCGGTTTCGAAGTTAACCAGGGCCTTTTCAAAAGCTTCCCTGGCCGATAGGGAATCGGAAAAGGCGAGATCGTCGGGCCAGTCGGGAGTCGTGGCCAGTATCGAATAGAGCGATAGGCCCAGGGCGAAACGGTAATCGGGTTCCCTGGGTTCTATGGAGATTAGCCTTTGGCAAATTTCGACCAAAAGGCGAAAGCCCTGGGGCCTAAGGCCGGGGGAGTTTTCCGAGGCCCGCCAAACCCGGTCGGCGACCTTTCTTAGGTTATCGACCTGTCCGGAGTTTGACAGAAGGTATTGATAAAAGGCCGAAAAAGCCTCGGCGGTTAGGCGGTTTTTAGCCTCCGCGTCCGGGGTCCCCAATTCCATGAAGGTTAAAAAATCGTGGCCCCTTTCCAGCCAAGAGCCGGGCGTATTGGGGTCGCGGCTTATGGCCCTAATGGCCAGGCGGTTCGATTCGTCCAGAAGATCGACAAACTCCGTCCCGGCTTTAAAGGTGGCCAGTTTAAGAAGGACGCGGGAGACCGATTTTATGTAACTTAGGCGGTCCGGGTCAATTTCCATGGCGGCCAGATACTTATCCTTGGCCAGTTCCAAAACCACGTTGATCCTAAGCAAGCGATCTTCGGAATCCAGGAGATTTAGGTAGGCCAGATCGGGATAAGTTTTTTGTTCCAAAAGGCCGGCCCACTCGGCCAGGGCTTGGTCGGGTTTGGGACTTTTGTCAACGTAGCTTTGAAATTTTTGGCCGGCTATCTGAAAATAGCTATGCCAGACGCGGTAATCGCTTTGGCGCGAGGATCTGGCGTAATAGTCCCGGCCCCAGGCGGCCCAAAAAGATGGGTCATGGGGAAATTTTTTAATGATGAGCTGATAGACGCTGTCCTTTAAGCCCCAGAGGGCCAAAAGGGAATCGTTATCCGGGGCCAGGAGATCCCCTTGGTCGAGTTCGTTAGTTAGGGCGGTAAACTCAAAAAGATCCAGGGGCATTTTTAAGGCCAGCTTATAAAGTTCCAAGGCTTCCATAAACAAGGCCTGGCTTTCATCCTTGTTTTCCCTTTGGTTGGCTATGGCGATGAGCCCGGCCGCCCAGGCTTCCAAAACTTCGATCTTTTTGATTTTTTGGGGCCCAAACTTATCCGCCAAACTTCGCCACGGCACTTCCTGCGGCATGGTGGCCCACAAATTTTTAAAGTCCTCCCGGGCTTCGCCAATCTCCGTATCCTGTTTGGCCATGTCCCTTTTGGCTTGGATAAAAAGCGCCCTTTCTTTCCAAAATTCCGGCCTATGGCTGGGGTCCAAGTTTTCCGCCGCGTGCCTCTGATATATCTCGGCCATGGTCACTTCGTCGCGCCTTAAGCGGCCCAGCCAAATCAGATCGGCCAAAAAGGGGTCGGTTAAAATTACCCTTTTTTCGCCCTCGTCGGATTCCAAAAATTCCCAGTTCGATCGCTCAAACTCAAGCCTGGCCGAGTGACTAAAGTGCCCGGCCGCCTCGTCCATCAAATCAAGCCTTTCCTTTAAGTCGGTTACGAAAAAGCTTTTGCTTTCGGCCAATACGCCAAGCCGCTTCCAAATCTCGGGTATCTCCGGGTTTTCATACCCGGCTTGGTAACACAAGACCAAAACCTTATCGAGCCGCTCGACATACCCGCGGCTAAGAGCCTCCTCTCCCGCCGAAAGCAGTTCGTCGTCCGTTAAACAGCTCATGAGCGCCGCCGACGGCTTACTCCTCTCCCCCTTGGCCCCCATCATGGCCGCCCTCGCGGCCCTGGAGGTCCCATCGCTGGCTTTTCCCTCCGGCGCCGCTTTAGGGGCCGCCTCCGGGGCGGCCCCTAAAGCCCTATCGGCCGGGGCCAAAACCAAAGCCCAGGCCAGGGCCAGGGTTAGGGCCAGGGCGACCAAGCCCATGGTTACAAATTTTGGGCGAAACGAGCCCCCGGCCGCTAGAGCCCTGACGCCACCCGGCTCCCAGCCAAATAATTTTCTTACTTTAGAAAAATAAGATCGGGACACGAAAAACCTTGAGTATATAAAATAACTATTAGAAAATAAAGATGACTAAATTAAGTAATTAAGCTAGCTAAAATCTGCCTTAAAATAAAAATTTCTGATAAAAAATTTCCCTTAACTAATATTCGCGATAAAGGACAAGTTTTGGGCTTGTTTCGATTCGATTGAAAACTGTTAAATTAATTTATTTAAGTATTAATTTACGGTGATAGTTCATTTAAGGCAATATTTAATATCGCAATGTTGACTAAAATTCAGTCATTTACTATATCATAATAAGACATAGGCTGACAAGAAAATATCCAAACCCGCGAAATTACCCTCCGCCCAGCTCCGCTCCCCCTAAGCCCCAAGCCGGCCTTAACCAAGCCGGCCTTAACCAATCGCCCTCCGGCCTAGCCCAAAAACCATATCCCACCGCTCCCGGCCGGTAAAAAAAACCCTCTCCGGCTAGGCCAAGTCGGCGCGTTTTTCCTGGCCCCATAAAAACCCGCGGCCATAAACGGCCCTAAGGGCGCCCCGGCGAATACTTCGCAAATAGCGGGCCAAGGGCAAAAGTCGCCTATATGTATTAACCATTGGGGATATTTGGGGTGGAGGGAGTTTTTTGGCCTAGCCCAGGGTAACTTTTTTTGGCCAAGCGGTTTGGCTTATCCCAAACCGCCTATGGTCAACGTCATGGCCCAGCCAAAAAATTTTGGGGAGTAGAAAAAAGGCCGCGAGGGACCCCCGGCCGGGCTTGAGGCCTAAGAAGCCGAGGGCGGGCGCGAAGATAGGGTTTTTCAGGGGAGGTTTTAATTTAGCTCTATGGAATTATAAAATGGCTCACATTCTTCTTTTACGTTTGAATTAAACTTATTAGATTTTAAATCTACAATTACATTTCCATATTGAGCAGATATAAGTTTGTAATTGTATATTATATACCTAAGTTTAATGAATCTATATTCTCCTGAAGGCATGATGTCATGTTGAATAATGTTGAAATCACAAACTGGATAACCTTTATAAAAGGACGTGGTATAACTTTGGGCGCCATCGAGATGGGCCATGGAATCCGCGCAAAACGCGTCCACCATCTCCTCGGACCATTGCCCGGAAGTGGTTTTCAGCAGGCCATCGACAAATTTGGGAGGCATGTCCAGTGTCGCCATTGAGATATAGGAGCCGTAACCATGTTCATAGTCGAGCAGGGAAAATTCCACAAAGCTGATGCCCTTGGCTCCCGGCGAACGCGAGAAAGTTGGTGGGTATTTGAAGGTAACGTTTAGCCCTTGGGCTTTGGGCTCGTTTTTTGTGTTAAAAGACTTCCAGGAATTGATATTTTGAGCGCTTAAAGCGGGAGTAAAAAAGAAAAAAAGAAGAAATAAGGCCGTTATAATCCTCATAGGCAGTCCTTTAGATTTTTTTAGGATCTTTACAAATTTCATTCTCGCGATTGAAAAGTTCCGCCGCGGACACCCCACCCAGGCCATCGGCCAAAAGGCAAGTTCAGGGAACGCGCGAGCCTTTTTAAAGATTCCAAAGCCTAGAAAAAATTATACTTTAAACCGAGACCTGGGTAAAGAAGTTTGGTGGCCGCCGCGGTTTTCTCGGCCGTTTTTGAAAGAATCCAAACGACTTGGCCGTCTTTCTGGCCAAGCGACTTGGCCAAGCCGCTTGGCCAAGCCGCTTGGCTTGAAATGGAACCGTTCGCGAATAACCAAGGCGAAGGCCCAAAGGGTTATTTGCGAAGTTTTTGGCCATTACGGGACAAGCCGGGCGGTAAAAAAACCGAGTTCCGGCGAAGGGGCGGCCAAAACTCGTTAAGGCTTATGGGGTAAGGTATTTTTAGGAGGCGGGGTTTTTGGCCACGAATATTCTGGCCTTTGAGGAATAGTCCAGGAGGGGTTCCAAGGCGATTAAGCCGGCGGCTTGGGTGAGTTCTTTAAGTTTGGGGACGGTATCGGGCCAGATCTCCAAAAGTAGATGGCCCCCGGGTTTAAGGTGAGGTTTGACGGTGGCGATTAGGGCCGAGATGAAATCCAGGCCGTCCGGGCCGCCTTTTAGGGCCAGTTCGGGCTCAAAGTTACCGACGTCCGGGGCGAGCGTGGCCATATGGGCGTCTGGGATGTAGGGAAGATTGGCGCAGATGACGTCAAAAACTATTCCGGTCAGCGGTTGGGCTAGATTGCCCTGGCAGAAGAACACCCGATCTTGAAGGTTAAGAATTTTGGCGTTTTCCTCGGCCACCTTTAAGGCCTCGGGGCTAACGTCCGAGGCCACGACTTTTACCCTGGGGTGGGAAGCTAGAATGGCCAAGGCGATGGCCCCGGATCCGGTTCCGATGTCGGCTACCAAAAGCTCGCCAAGATCTTCGATGGCCTCTTCCTTGGTCGCCTCAGGGGCGCTGGCGCTGGGAGAGAGCTTTTTGGCCTTGGGGGATTCCAAAGGTTCGGCCTGGGGGTCTAAAACGTTCTCGTCCAAAACATCTTCCCGGCTCTCTTCAAGCTCATCGTCCACGTTTTGAATGGTGTCAAGACCTTCGGAGGGTTTTTTCTCGTCCCGGGTGCCCTTTCTAAGAAGCCTTAGGGCCTCGTCAACCAAGTGTTCCGTTTCCGGCCTGGGAATTAAGGTGGCCGGGGTAACCTTGAGATCGAGGTTATAAAAGGCCTTGTGACCCAGGATGTAGGCCACGGGTTCGTGGTTGCCCCTTCGGCGGATCAATCCCCTATAAGCGTTTATTTCCTGGGGTGTCAAGACCCGCTCAAAGTTTACGTATAGGTTGACCCGGTTAAGCTTTAGGACGCGGCTAAGGAGAAGTTCGGCGTCTAACCTGGGCGAGGAAGGATCTTTTTTGCCGAGAAACTCGGTCGTGGTGGCGAGGATTTCCGAAACCGTCCAGGTTCGCTCAGACATGTGAACGGCCCCTAAAGGAGGGGATGATTCGGGAGATCGTCAAAGTACGCTTAGGCATGTGAAAAACGCCTAAGGCGGCGACGGCCCAAGAGATCGTGGGGCTCGGCTTAGGCATGGGACAGGTTCGATTCGGCCAGGAGTTTGGCTTGAAAGTGGGAACCGATCTGGGAGATGAGTTCGGCTAAATCGCCGTCCAGGATCTCTTGGAGGCGGTATATGGTAAGGCCGATGCGGTGATCGGTCACCCGGCCTTGGGCGAAATTGTAGGTCCTGATTCGTTCGCTACGATCCCCGGGTCCGACCTGCTCTCGGCGCTCCTCGCTGATCTTTTGCTTTTGTTCCAAATTGGCCTTGTCCAAAAGCCTGGCTCGCAGGATCTTTAAGGCCTTGGCTTTGTTTTTATGTTGCGATTTCTCGTCTTGGATGGAAACCACCAGGCCCGAAGGCAGGTGGGTTACCCTAACCGCGGAGTCGGTGGTGTTGACGCTTTGGCCGCCCGGACCAGAGGATCGATAGACGTCAACCCTAATTTCCTCGGGCTTAAAATCCACGTCCACTTCCTCGGCCTCGGGTAAAACGGCCACGGTCACGGTGGAGGTGTGAATCCGGCCTTGGGTCTCGGTGGCCGGAACCCTTTGAACCCTATGGACTCCGCTTTCGTACTTAAGATGGCTAAAGGCCCCGTCTCCCTCGATGGAAAAAATCACTTCCTTATACCCAAGCCCGTAACCGCTAAAGGAATTGAAACTTAGGATCTCGCAATGCCAGCCCTTGCTTTCGGCGTAACGGCAATACATGCGGTAAAGATCGTAGGCGAAAAGGGCGGCCTCGTCGCCACCGGTTCCGGCCCTAATCTCAACGATGGTGTTTTTGGAGTCGTTGGGATCCTTGGGAAGCAAAAGAGTTTTTAGTTCCTCGCTGGCGATCTTTAAACTTTCTCCCAAATCCTCAAGCTCGATTTGGGCCATTTCCCTAATTTCGTTACTGGGGTCGGCCAATAAACTTTTGGTGTCCTCGATTTCGGTTTCTATTTTTCTAAGTTTTCGCCAAACCTCCAGTATCCGCCCCAGTTCCGAGAAACGCTTGGCGGTGGAAGCGTAGGCCCTCTGATCCCGCATCAAATCGGGACTTTGAAGGTCATTCTCCAAAGAAGAATAACGCGATTCAAGCTCGGTTAGTTCCGAGTTATCGAAAGACATGGAGGACATGGGAAATCCAAAAAAACCAAAAAACCGACGATGGACACCGGTAAGTCTAGGGTTAAGTAAGTGGTTAAAAAAAACCGCCGGGCGGTTATTCCAATATGGGCGAAACGTTTCGTTTCCCGACTAGCCCAATTGGCCAGCCCCTAAAATAATCAAGGTTAACCACCCAGGTCAAGTTTTAAATTTCTACCCAAATTTAAGGCTTGACCTGGGCCTTGGGCCTTATGGGCCATGCCTTATGGGCTTGGCGGCTAGCCATGGGTTAGGCCCTAAGCCCCTTATTTAGCGGGTATGACCGCTTCCAGGGATTTGAAGGCCACTTCCAGCATGGAATCGTCCGGGTTACGGGTGGTCAAGCGCTGCAAAAGCAGGCCCGGCCAAACCATGGCTTTCCAGATGGGGTTGGCGTTGGCCCGGGCGGCCATCTTGGCCACTTCATAGGCCAGGGCGGCCAAAAAAGGAGTGCACAAGATCTTTATGCCCACCCCCGTAAGGATCCTTGGAACGCGGCTAAGACCGTCAAAGGAGGGTAGGAGCGGGAAGATGATGGCGAAAAAAAGTAAGCTGGCCGCCAAGACCAGAAACATGAAGGCCGTCCCGCAACGGGGGTGCCAAGTGGGAAAATTCTTGGCCGAACTTGGCTCGAAGGGGAGGCCGGCTTCGTAGACATATATGGCTTGATGTTCGGCCCCGTGATAGGCGTAGATCCTGGCCACGTCCGGGTACAGGCCAATCAAGTAAACGTAGGCCACGAAGATGAAAAACTTTATCAGGCCATCAAGAAAATGAAAGAGAAAGGTCGTCTCGTCAAAACCGACAATTTGGCCCAATATAAAACTAAACAGGTGGGGCAAGGCCACGAAAAGAAACAAGCCCAAACCAAGGCCAAAAACCAGACCGATGACCATCTCCAGGGCATGGGATTTCTTCCGGTCGGCTTTTGCCGAAGCTTTCTGGACCGCCTGGCCCGTGCCCTCGCCGGCCGCGAGGTCGCTTATCTCGCTTATCTCGGTTGGCCCGGTTGTCTCAGTTGATTCGGTTGCTTCGCTTATATCGCTTGGCTCGGCCCCGCTCGCGTTTTCGCTCGCTAAAACTTCGGATTGGGCCGATAAGCTTCCAAGACCCGCTTGGCTGACGCCCAAATCCAAGTCGCCTTCCGGAGCGCTTTGGAAAATCTTAGAATCAACCAAAGCGGGGGCACCATCGGGGGAATCGGAGGCGGGGTTGGGGTTTTCGGCCCCTTCCTTGGCGAGCTTCGCGGCCTTTTTCTCGGCGATTTTGGCTTCCTTTAAGGCCTTCTCTTGTTCCTCGATATTGGAAACGGCTACTTCCGTTGAGTAGTTTAAAGCCTTGATACCCAAAACCAGCGATTCGATCAAAATCACGATGCCCCGGATAAAGGGATACTTCCAGGGCCAGCGCCCGTTCCAAGCCTTATGGGACTTGGTTTGGCCGGTAATCCGGCCATCGGGTTCCCTAACCATGACCGCCCAGCGGTCCCGTCCCCTCATCATGACCCCTTCGATGACCGCCTGGCCGCCGACGTTTTTGGCTACTTTGCTGGGCTCGGTAGAAACGTCCTTTGGGGCGAGCTTGGAATCGACGGGATCCGGGCTAGACGGATCTAAGCTAGACGGATCTTGGCTTGACAAGTCTTGGCCTTCGGCCTTTAGCGGAGCTAAAAACGCGGCGTGACAAACCAAAAGAGCTTTTTTCAAAGCTCTTTTAATTTCAATCGTCATTAGGGGCCCGGTCCTTAATGTCTATGGAAGAAGCGAAGCTTACTTCTTTTTGGCGCTTGGCTTAGGGGTATTGGCGTATTTGCGCTGGAATCGTTCGACGCGTCCGGCCGTGTCAACGAGTTTTTGCTTGCCGGTGAAAAAGGGATGGCAAGCCGAGCAAATTTCAACCTTGATATTGTCTAAGACCGAACCTGTGGTAAATTCGTTTCCGCAGGCGCAAACGGCGGTAACTTCCTTGTAAGCGGGGTGAATGTCCTTCTTCATAACCTATCCGCCCAACTGGGCGGCCTCCTTGACCAGGGTGTTTCCCGCCAAGCCAATCCACGCCTTTGGCGTTTGGGCAGACGGGGCAAAAAAAGCGCGCCCATCGGCCTAGCCTCGGCTAAGCCTCTAGCGCAATCGACAATTTAATCATCGAAGACCTACTTTGTCAATATGGGATTTCTTTGTTTTTTGTTGAGAGATTAAAAAGTTGATGAACAATAGGCCATATCGGAGGTTAATATGACATATAAGTATGAAATAGATAGGGAGCCAATTAAAAATCTTTTGGCGTGAGAACCGTTAAAATTTATTGACCCGGGGAAAAATTCTCGTTGGGATTTACTCATCAAAAGGTTGGCTTATTTAGGCTAATAACCAGAAATAACTGTTTTTTTTATGAGCCCTAACCATTGTTTTGCTTCTTTTTCAAGGAAAAGCGCTACTTTATCCAAGACGCCCATAAATTACTCCCAAGTCATCGAGTTAAGCCCCAACGCTTTAACGGGCTAGGGTTTTGACTAACTCTTGAGAACTATTATTTCTATATGCCCATGATTAACTAATTTTTAGTGATAATTAGCACTTGGCTATTAGCGGTTTATGATATAATGCCATTAGCGATGGTTCCTAAATGGCCTAAAAGTTTGTCTCTAAAATGTTAATAACTATATTTAGAAGTTGTTATCAAATAATATTATTAAAAAATAAATTATAATTATATTAAATACCTGATAAATACTTATTATCATATTATAATAAGAATATGCTTAAAAGTTTTGTTTGCCAAAGTTCTTAGGGTTTATCCTGTTAAGCACTTGAATAAATCTCTCTGATATTTTACGATCCAATTGGTTAACCTTCACAGGTTGACACTTGGTCACGCTTTGACCATTTGTCCTTGTCAGCTTTAGTAAGCCTAGAGGTTACGCCCATTGAAAGGAGTCCCATAACTTAAAAAAAACAATTTGCGCTAAATTATCACGATATAAACATAATATCGAGGCTAGAGTTAACATCGATATTTGATATTTTTAATTTTATTAGGTATGAAATAACATTTATAGTGATTATTAAGCCATATTTAAATATATTAGTAGCGTTGATCATTAGTTAATATTCTATCGCAATACCAGCGTCGGCTCCCCCCATAGCGGTTTTCTTTTCGCCAGACGCTACCGGTAGTTTGCGACTAAGTTTTTTCTTAGCTAAGTAACGATGATAAGGAGCAAAAATGCTATATGTTTTTAAAATCAACTTTAAAGCGCTCCCGGCCCTGATGGTATTTCTTTTGTGTCTACCCCCATCGCTAGCCCTGGCCGAGAACATAGATTATCCCGGAACTGGCCTAATAACCGTAAACGGCAACTTAGGTTCCTTGGCCCCCAGCGGAAGTGAAAGCGGCAAAAGTAACTCCCTTTCGGACAATACCGTAACGGTTAGTGAAGGCCCGGATATTAAAAACGTGTATGGAGCCGTGAATGTCAGTGACGATGAATCCATCGACAATAACCAGGTTATCGTAATCGCCCCGGATTCAATGCGTATTTCCATTGTTTATGGCGGCTATGGCCAGAACGCTAGTGTTAATGACAGTAACGTCACGATTAAAGGTGTAACTGTTGGTCAGATTATCGGTGGCTTCTCTTATCGAGATGACGTTCTTAGAAATAACGTGGTTATAGAAGCCGGGACCAAGGTCACTGGCAAAGTTTATGGCGGCTATAGCAACTTCGGTAACGTTAGTTATAATAGCGTTATTTTTTACGCGGCGGGCAATTCGCAAGAAATAATTGGCGGCTGGAGCGGCTCAGGCAAAGTTAGTTATAATAACGTTATTATTGACGGAGCGGCCAGTTTGCAAGGGGTTCTAGGCGGCCTAACCGATGTTGGCGCTGTTTCCTATAATAACGTTAGTATTGGTGGCGGGGCTATTGTGGATTATGTCTATGGCGGCGAAAGCAAAGATGGTTTCGTCGGTTACAATACGGTTTATATTGGTGGCGGGGCTAAGGTTAAGTATGAAGTCTTCGGTGGCCTTAGTAGGCAAAATGACGCTAATTACAATACCGTGATTGTCAATGGACAGGCAACGGTGGAGATGGAAATCTATGGAGGCAGTAGTCAAGACGGCGGGGGGGCCAATCACAACACCGTGATTATTGATGGATGGGCTACGGTAAAGTTCGCCATTGCAGGCGGATGGAGTCGATATTCAAACTCCAATTATAATAACGTGTGGATTGGAGACGTTGATTTTACTGATAATGGTGACAAACAGATTTTGGGAGGTTTCAGTTGG
>JAITLH010000005.1 GCA_031277995.1 Deltaproteobacteria bacterium | reverse complement strand
CCAATGACGCTGGCTTTAAGCCTTTCGGGGGCTTTTTTTTGGAAGCGGTCCTTTTTGTTGTATAATGCCGTGAATGGAAATAAAGTTATTTCCTGGCAAACCCGCGTCGCTTAAGGGCCCAAACGGGTCTTGGGCCGGGCCCAAGTCGGTTGGGCTGGGTTTGGTCGGTTTTGGTCGCTTTGGGCCTTTGGTTGGCCGGGAGTCCTTGTTAAAAGCCGGGGCTTTCCCTGGGAACTTTTCGGGTTGGCGCGTTTCGCGATATTTTTTTTCGAGTCAAAGTCAGGAGACGATCGATGATCATTAAAAACTCAATTAAGGTTTTTTGTCTTGCCCTTTTATTCGCCCTAGCTTTTGCCGCTTGCGGGGGCGGGGAAAAAGAAGGGGGCGCGGGAAGCGATAGCAAAGCCCCCGCCCCGGCGGTCAGGGAACTCTCGCTCTTCATTTGGTCGGAATACATCGATTTGGAGGTTTTGGACGATTTTGAAAAAACGCATAACGTCAAAGTTAAAATGACCAACTACGAATCCAACGAGGAGATGATCTCGGCCTTAAAACTGGGCCGCCAAGGCGCCTACGACATCATCGTGCCGACGACTTATTTTTTGCCTTCCCTAATCAATCAAAACCTCATCCAGCCGTTAAACAAAAGCCTTTTGCCCAATATCGAAAACCTCGACCCGGCCTTTACCAATATAGACGAGGATCCCGGCAACAAGTATTGCGTTCCCTACCAGTGGGGCACTTCCGGCTTGGCCGTCCGGGCCAAACCGGGCCAGACTTACGAACCGAGTTTTAACTTACTGTTTGAACCAACCATGGAAAAAGGCAACTTCATCATCTTTGACACGGCCCGGGACGCCCTGGGCGCGGCCCTTAAATACCTTGGCTATTCGGCCAACACCATCGACAAGGACCAAATCAAGGAAGCCGGGGACCTTTTGATTAAAGCCAGGGAACAACCCATGTTTTTTAGCTTCAGTAGCGGCGTTGACGGGCTGGCCAACGTCATCGGGAACGTGGCCTCGATCGCCCAATCCTATAACGGCGAAGCCGTCAAGGCCGCCCTGGAGGACCCACAAATCCAATACCTAATCCCCAAGGAAGGCTGCGAGATCTGGCTGGACGTTTTCGCCATCCCCACCGGGGCGGCCAATTTCGAGGTGGCCCACGAGTTTTTAAACTTCATCTTGGAGCCGGAAAACGCGGCCAGGCTGGCCATTTTTTCCAAATACGCCACGCCCAACGCCAAGGCCTTGGAGCTTATCCCCCAGGAAGACCGCGACAACCCCGGCATCTACCCTCCCCAGGAGCTTAGGGCCAACATGGAGTATTACAAAGACCTGGGCGCCAACGGCCTTTTGTATGAGGAGATCTGGACCCTTGTCAAGTCCGATTGATAAGCCCAAACGCCCGAGGGTCAGCCAACCTCGAGACGACCATAAACTCGACCGCCGGCCCAAAACCCTGTCCCGCTCCCACATAGACGTAATTTTAAACGAGCCCCAAAAACCGGAAAACATCGGGGCCGCGGCCCGGGCCATGGCCAATACGGGTTTGGGGCGCCTAATCGTCGTTAACCCCAGGACCCTTAACCAAGAACTCATGGAGGCCACGGCCACCATCCACGCGGCCAAGACCCTCTCCGAAATGGCCATCTACCCCAGCCTCCGGGAGGCCGTAAACCCTTACCAACTGGTAATTGGGACCACGGCCCGGGCCGGCTCCAGAAGGGGCCCTTTGCTTAGCCCAAGATCTTTGGCCCCGTCCCTACTCGAACCCCAGCCCACGGCCTTGGTTTTTGGGGCCGAAAGGATGGGCCTATCGACCGAGGATCTTAGGCTTTGCCAAAAGGTGGTCAGGATCCCCACTTCCAGCGGGGCCACCAGCTCACTAAATCTCGCCCAAGCCGTTCTCATCATGGGCTACGAGCTTTTGCTGGCCGCCGGGGGCGACCCGCCCGAACCCCCGAAAATTAAACCGGCCACCCAGTTTGCCGTAAACCTCATGTACGACGAGCTTGAGGATACCCTGACCTCGATTGGTTTTCTGCCGGCCGACAATTCCGGCCACTGGCTAATGAACGTCAAAAAAATCTTTAACCGCAGCCAACTCACCAAGGGTGAATGCGATCTTCTCATGGGGGTTTGCCGCCAGATCCGCTGGGCCGTTTGTAACCTAACCGAACTCGAGCCCAAAAAAGGTTCCAAAATACGGCTCCCGGAGTCAAAAAACCCCGAAGACGACCCCCCAAAAAAGTCGAAAATTAGTCCCAAAACCTAAGGCCAAAACCATCCAAAAAGCCCCCCTCTGAGGCTAAATTTAACTTTTTTGGCCCCCCATAAACGCAAAAAAGGGAGGGATCGCCAGATCCCTCCCCTTTTTTTTCGTGAAAAAAACCTTCTTAGTCGGTTACGACCGTAATCTTCCTGGGCTGGGCCGGCGCCTTGTTGGGCATCTTGAGGCTCAGAACCCCGTCTTTTATCGAGGCCGTTATTTTTTCCTGATCTATGAGTTCCGAGAGGGAAAACTGCCTAAAATAGGTGCCCGTCTCGTACTCTCGTACCAAATACTTGTTTCTTGGTTCCTCGGGCAGGGCCACCCCTTGTATGGTCAGTATGTCATCGTTCAAATCGACGCTTAAGCCCTCGGCGGTGACGCCGGGCATGTCGGCGATGATCGTCAGGCCCTCCTCGGACTCGTATATGTCCACCTCTGGGCTGAAACGGGCCTCGCCCCTGGTGCTTTCGACCCCGCCCATGTCCAGGGGCTGTTTTTCCTTGACGTTGATCTCTCGGTTATTGGTGTCCGTCATAAATCAAATCCTCCTAAACCTTATGCTGCTTATCCTTTGGCCTCCCCGGCCTGGCGTATTTGGCGCTTTTTTTGGCGCCAAATTGGCTTGGCCAAAGAAGCCCGGAAAATTTGGCGAGTTTTTTCTTCGCCCCTACCCCGAGGACTTAAACCCCCGGGTGAATTTGGCGCCGGATTTGGCGCCCCTACCCCGCGGCCTTAGCCGGCGGGTAAACTTGGCGCCAAACTTGGCGCCGTTTTTTGGCCCCCAAACCTTGGCCTTGACTTAGCCCGACTTAGGTCGTGCCTTGGCCCCGACTTAGGTCGTGCCTTGGCCCCGACTTTGGTCGCGCCTTGTCCCGACTTAGGTCGTGATGGAGATTTGGTGGGCTTTGGCTTCGGCGACCTTGGGCAAGGTCACGGTTAGGATGCCGTTTTTATACTTGGCCTCGACCGCCTCGGGTTGAACCTTGACCGGCAAATTCAGGCTGCGCCTAAAAAAGCCGATGTCCCGCTCCCGGCGGTGATAGTTGACTTCCTTGGGTTCGGGCTCCGCCTTTTTGGCACCCTTTAGGGTGACGGTGTCGTTTTTGACGGAAAGGTCCAGCGTCTGGGGGTCAATCCCAGGCACTTCGGCCGTAAGGTAAAGGTTGTCGTCATCTTCGGCCAGGTGGACCAGGGGGAAAACTCCTGTATAATTTCTCCTAATGTTATTTACGCCGTTGGCCAGGGCACTGTAAACGTTTTCCATGTAATTTCGCATGCGTTCCAATTCCACCAATGAGACCGGAAACCCGTTCCCGCGCCATCTAAATATCGTCATAAACGTTCCTCCTTTTAAGACCCTTTGCTTTTTTGGGTCACTTTCATGGACTCACTTAGTCTTCCCGGTAAGTCCTTGACCCCTTGATACTCTCAAATTAAACATCGATTCGGGTAAGTCAAGGGGCATTTTTTCCGGGCCCAAAATTTTGCTTAAACTTAACCAAGACGCCCCCGATCGAGAGGCGAAAAAAAAGATCCCCATACAGACATGCTTAAATATACCCTCACCCGCTTAGTCATGATGATTCCGACCTTGATTGGCATTACTTTGGTAAGTTTCGTGGTCATGCATTTGGCCCCGGGGGAGCCAACCGACATGATGACCGACCTTAACCCCCAGGCCAACGTGGCCGCCAAGGCCCGCCTTCGGGAGATCTACGGCCTGGACAAACCCCTGCACGTCCAGTACTGGAATTGGCTAAAAAACTTGGCCACCTTGGATCTGGGCCGCTCCATGTCCCCGGATCGCCGCCCGGTTAGGGACAAAATCGCCGAAAGGCTCCCGGTGACCCTCTCTTTAAACATCCTCTCCATGGGCCTAATCATCGCCATCAGCCTGCCGCTTGGCCTCTGGGCGGCGGTCAGGGCCGGGGGGTTTTTCGATCGATCGAGCACCGTCTTCGTTTTTATCTTTTTCGCCGCCCCCTCGTTTTGGCTGGCCCTTTTGGGCATGTGGCTTTTTGGGGTAAAACTCCACTGGCTGCCCATCTCGGGCCTGGCTTCCCTAAACCACGACCAAATGGACGCCTCGGCCAAGTTTATGGATTACGCCCGCCATCTCTTGATGCCGGTGGTCATCTCCTCATTGGGCGGCCTGGCCGGGCTTTCGCGTTACCTTCGAAGCAACATGCTTGAAATAATCCGCCAAGATTTCCTGACCACGGCCCGGGCCAAGGGTTTGTCCGAACGGGTGGTTATCTGGAAACACGCCCTTAGAAACGCCCTCATCCCGGTCATAACCATTTTGGGCCTGTCGGTTCCGGGCTTGGTGGGCGGCTCGGTCATCATGGAATCGATCTACGCCATTCCCGGATTGGGGCAACTTTTTTACGTCGGGGTCATGGGCCGCGACTACCCCCTGGTCATGGGCGGCTTAGTTATCGGCGCCGTCCTCACCCTTTTGGGAAACCTTTTGGCCGACCTTGGCTACGCCATCGTTGACCCCAGGGTCAGGGATCAAGCCTTCAAGGTTTCAAAAATCTAAACGCTCCCCTCCCCCCTGACGGCCTGGCCGCCCGGGGCTAAGGGGCAGAACTTACGGCCAAGACCAGCCAAGACTTTTTTTTCGGGTACCACTCCAAATGCCAAAACGCCAAAGCCTAAAAGCGATCTACAGAAACAAGCTGGCCCTTTTCGGGGGCCTTATCGTCCTATCCATGTTCATGGTCTCCTGGCTAGCCCCGGTCATTTCGCCCCATGACCCCGACAAAATAAACGTCACCGCCCGCTTTAAGCCGCCCCTTAGTCCCGATCACCCTTTGGGCACGGATTCCCTGGGCCGGGACGTTTTAAGCCGCATGATTTACGGCTCGAGAATAAGCCTTAAGGTCGGATTCGTGGCCGTGGGCCTGTCAACCTTAATTGGCCTGATCCTGGGCGCGTTCGCCGGATACCACGGGGGCATCGTCGATTCTTTAATCATGCGCTTTTGCGATCTGATGCTTTGCTTTCCTTCCATGTTCCTGATCCTAGCCGTCATCGCCATCCTTGAGCCGTCCATTTACAACGTCATGATCGTGATCGGCCTAACCGGCTGGATGGGCGTGGCCAGGTTCGTCCGGGCGGAACTGATGTCGCTTAAGGGCCGCGACTTCGCCCTGGCCGCCAAAGTCCTGGGCGCCTCGGATCTGCGCATCATTTGGCGACATTTACTCCCAAACGCCATGGGCCCGGTTTTGGTGACGGCGACTTTGGGCGTGGCCGGGGCCATCCTCACGGAAAGCTCCCTTTCTTTTTTGGGCCTAGGCGTCCAGCCCCCAACCCCCACCTGGGGTTCCATCCTAAGCGAGGGCAAAAACTACCTGGAACGGGCCTACTGGCTCTCCCTCTACCCGGGCCTGGCCATTTTGGTCACGGTTCTTAGTTACAACCTTTTGGGGGAAGGCCTAAGGGAAGCCCTAAACCCCCACAACACGGAATTGTCCCAATAATCCCCCAAGCCGAACCCCCCCCCCAGGGCCTGGCCAGAGGGCCCACTCCCTGGTCCCCCTGGTCCCAGCGGTCCCACCGGGGCCCCGTCGTTTCATCGCCCAAACCCAATGAACTTCCAACCACCGCTTGGCCAAAGGGGCCCCAATGCTTCATTCCCAAATCCTAGACCGGCTTGGCCAAAAGCACGGCACCGACAAACGCTCCGGACCAAACGCCCATGATTTTTTGAGGAAATACGAATTTTTCCTAAAACCCTTAAAAGACGAGGACTTTGTCTTTGTGGAGCTGGGGGTCTACAAAGGCGCGAGCCTAAGGACTTGGTCGGAATACTTTACCAAAGCCACCTTGATAGGCGTTGACATTGAGCCCCTGGTCAAGGAATTTGACCTTGGCCGGGGGCAGGTCATCATCGGCGACGTTTCGAAAGACGATTTTTTGGATACCCTCATCGCCCTAAACCCGCGGGTCGTTTTGGACGACGCCTCGCACTGGTGGCCCGATCAAATAAGGTCTTTATTTTCCTTCTACCCCACCCTGCCCTCGGGCGGCCTATACATAATGGAGGATATCCATACCTCCTTTTCGCCCCTAAACAAACACTTTTCCGCCGGCTTTGACACCGCGCCCTTTCTCCTACTCCAAAAGATCCCCGAATACATGACCGGAAACGATCGCCCCGCCCCCATAGTCCCAAACGAGAACCTCGTCCCCATCGGCCGACCGGCGAAATTTGAAAAAGAGCTCCGTCTCCTAGCCGACATGACCGACGCCATCGTCTTTTTTGAAAAGTCCTGCCTATTAATCCGTAAATAATCGTAAAAAAACCCACCCCAACCGCGAATTGGCGGTTTGGGTGGGTTTTTAAATTGGCGGAAAAAACTAAGGGCCAAAGCCCTGGGCCAAGGGCCCAGAAAGCCCGGGCCAAGCCTTAGGCCTCCAAGTCGGGCACCTTGGGGATTAACCTTTTACCCCGGCCTTTGAGGGGCTTAAAAACCGAGAGGTAAAACATGAAAACCAAGCAAAATAGCTGGACCAGGCCGCCCCTTAGGCTGCCCAGGCGATTGGCGACGTAATCGGCGTTGGCCAAGGCCATGATGCCTTCCTCGGCGCTGATGCCCGGTTGGCCATTTATGGTATTTGAAAGATAAAAAGTTCCAAACAAGATACAAGCGACTGTTAATATCCACTTTATAATGACCCAACGGTGTTTGAAAAACCCCCACTGGGTAAGTAAGCAAATTAGAAATCCGGAAATTAAACAGCCTACGGCCCCAGGTATGAGCACGCGATCGTCAATGAATTTGCAGGCCACGTTATAAGCGTAGAGTTCGCCGTCGGTATCCGGCAATGGCAAGGCGTAAACCATCAAATTAAGCGCCACGGCGGCGCCAATCCATAAACCGGCGGTTATCAAATGAAAAAATTTCAAGATCCTCATGCCCTTGGGACCCAATATAGCCATGTTTACCTCTCGAAGTTAAAATGACGATGCCGCCGGGAGCTTTTGGGCGCGAAAAAACCAAGCCGTTGGCCCCTGGTATTTTTTCCAAAAACAATCGTTAAAAACGATTGGGCCAGCCGCTCTTTTTTCCCCGTCAGGCAAGGTTAACCCTTGGAAAAAACTTAAAACCGGCCAGTTCCCTACTCGTCATCGCGTGCCTTTAATATATATTTACGCTCCCGATTTTTCAAGCAAAAAAATTTAAAACAAAATAAAATAAAGTTTACAAATCCATAGCCTATTTAGCCAACAAATAAGTTACCCTATAAACTAACGCGAGCATTGGCCCTCCATACCCCCATGGCTTAAGCTTAAAGATCTTGGTTTCGGTAACTTAATCCCCATGAGTATAAACGCTTAACCAAATTTAAGTTAATATTTATTTACTTAAATTGCCAATTTCACCAAAGTTAAATAACGTTAGCAAAATATCCACTCAAACCTTAAGATTTGGGCTTAGCCATAGGCCAGCCCCGGACCGCCCCCAGGCCGCCCCCAGGCCGCCCCCGGACCGGGGACGGTTTGGATCGCCCCCCCACCATGGTATAAATAAACACGGGGAGGAAAAAATACCCCACCCGCGATTGAAGCGTTTTTTTCCCGATTCCCAAAATCGCCATCTCCCAAATCGCCCCAAAATGCCTCCAGGGCCCCGGTGGGAAAAAAGACGACCTTAACCCTGCCAAAACCCCGCGCCTCGCGTCCGCGGGCCGTTGGGACCGATTACCGGGGCGATTTTGGAGGGGGCACGGCTGGCTAATTCTGGCCCTCGCGCCAAGGCGCTTGGGGGGGCAATGGGGTCCAGCGGGGGTCCAGCGGGGCTCCAAAGTGGCCCAAGGCCAAGCCCTTGACAAAGATCATGATTTTCGATTTTTTAAAAACGATTTTGGCCCTTTCGGCCTTTTCAAAGGACTAAAGGCCTTGATTTTTTTCCGTATTGGCCTTATCATTTATCCAGAACAAAACGGTAAATTGGACCTTTGAACTTAGTCCAGCTAAATTTTGTCCCCCTTGGATATACCCACTCCCGGCCTTAGGCACGGGACATCATCTAATCAGTTAGGCCTTTCCAGCCTACGCGTCAGGAGTAATCATGGCTAATCAAAACGGACCCCCACCGTGGAATCCCGGACAAGGCCCAAACCCCAATCAGCCCCAGCAGCCGCAAAATCCCCAGCAGCCTCAGCAGCCGCAGCAGCCCTACTACGGCCAGGGCCAACCGCCCCAGGGATCTTACTACGGGCCAGGCCAACCGCCCCAACCGCCCCAGGGCTCATACTACGGCCCGGGCCAACCGCCCCAGCCGCCCCAGGGATCATACTACGGACCAGGCCAACCGCCCCAGCCGCCCCAGGGATCATACTACGGACCAGGCCAACCGCCCCAGCCGCCCCAGGGATCATACTACGGGCCGGGCCAACCGCCCCAACCGCCCCAGGGATCTTACTACGGGCCGGGCCAGCCGCCTTACGGAGCCATGGCCAGTCCCGGCGCCCAACCCATTGAGATAAGCTCGGAAGCCAAGTTTTTCCAAAACGTTTATTTGTGGATGCTGGCGGGCCTGATGGTCACGACCTTTTCCACCTATTTGATTTTTGGCAGCGACCTCATGTTCGCCATGCTCCGGAGCAAAGTCAACTGCATAATAGTTTTCGTGGTCCAGATCGGCCTGGTCATGCTCATAAACTTTCTCTCCGAAAAGGTTTCGACCAACGTCCTGAGGGGTTTATTCTTGCTCTACGCGGCCTCGGTGGGGCTCACGATCTCGATATTGCTTTTGCTCTATCCGCAAAACGTTATCTTCAAAGCGTTTTTGAGCGCCGCCTTCGTCTACGGTGGCATGGCCGCCTATGGCATGTACACGAAAAAATCCCTGGAGAAATGGGGCAGCTTCCTTTTCATGGCCTTATTGGGACTGATCGTTTCCATGGTCATAAACCTGTTTGCCCGAAGCCCCATGGCCCATTATGTCATCTCCTGGTTTGGCGTAATCATTTTCGCTCTCCTAACCTCCTACGACCACCAAAAGCTTAGGGTCATTCACGCCGGCGGCTTTAACGGCGAGGCCGAGGAAGGCGCCATGGTCATCCACGGGGCCCTAACCCTGTATCTCGATTTCATCAATATCTTCATATTCTTGGTCAGGATCCTCGGGGCCAGCCGCGATTAACCCATAACCGCCTTTCACCTTCAGGCCGTCCTTTCAAGAAGCCCTTGACGGGACGGCCTTTTAATTGGGTTTTTCTTTGAAAGTCATCATAATCATTCTGAGCGCCTTTTGCGTCGAGGTGGGCCTACTAAGCTTTTTGGTGGGCTTGGCTTACTGGTCCAAGAAAGGCGCGGGCTTGGCCTGTTTTTCCAGCCTACCCATGGTTATCCTGGGCTTCCAAGGCCTGTTTGGGACCCTGCGCTCCATGTCGGGCGCCTCAAAAAACAAACGGCAAAAAACCGACTATTATTAACCCCCGCGATTATTCCCTACCCAAAGAGAAACCTTTTAGCAAAAAATCACCCCCCATGGGGTAAAAAACCTCACCCATTTACCCCAGCGATTATTCCCTACCCAAAGAGAAACCTTTAAACAAAAATCACCCCCCCCATGGGGTAAAAAACCTCACCCATTTACCCCAGCGATTATTC
>JAITLH010000029.1 GCA_031277995.1 Deltaproteobacteria bacterium | reverse complement strand
TTCCATCGTCGGAATAGACGATTCCCGCCTGGCCACCATTTGCGCCGTGCCGCTTACTTCCGTAAGGCATCCCCACCAAAGGCTTGGCGAACGGGCCGCGGAAACCCTCCTTTCGATGTTGGGCGCGACCTCGGCCGGAAAACAAGGCCATCTCTTCGAGCCAATCTTGGTCAAGCGGGCCTCGACCGCGAGGGCCATCTCCGGGGGTTTTGGCGAGCGGGCCAGAAAGTTATCGGCTTAATCGGCCATTGGCCAAACCCCCCCGGCGCCCATTTAATGGCCCCGCCCTGGGGCTAGGCCAAGGCCGCCTCAGGGGGGCGGTTAGCCCCAATCGGGGTCATTGGAACTTACGTTTCGATTATTTGAGGGGGGCCTCGAGGAAAAGTCGCGGTTACCTTAGGGGTGGTTTTTTCGTTACCCCCATAACTTTTTGCCGTCGGCGGCTTGGATTGGATTTTGGTCGCCTTTGGTTTTGGAAAATCTCCATTCACAATTCGCCCAAGAAGGGCGAAAAACCTTGGGAGGAAAGGTCAGATGAAGTTTAAATTAGTGTTTTTGTTGGCCGCGTTGGTGGCCTTTGGATTGGTAGGGACGGCCCCTTCGATGGGCCAAGACTTGATTAAGATTGGCTTGATTAACGCCGATCCCAACGAGTCGGGTTATCGTAAGGCTAACGTGGAGAGCATGACCTCCGCGCTTAGTAAGGAAAATGGCTTTGACGTCTCCGTGGCTTACAGCGAACGTAAGGTCGAAAACCAGATCGCCGCGGCCCAGCAGTTCATTAACGAAGGGGTCAAGTATTTGGTGATCTCGCCCGAGGTTTCCACCGGCTGGGACTCGGTGGCCCAAAGCGCCAAGGAGGCCGGCGTCAAGGTCATAGCTTTCGACAGGGTCATCGAGATGCCAGACGATGTCTTGGTTGCCAGCACCGTTTCGGACATGAGGGCCGAGGGCGACAAGGCCGTCAAATGGCTCGAGGACAAAAAGCTTCCCGCTTACAACATCATCCACATCCAAGGCCAGATGGGCACCGACGCCCAGGTCAAGCGTTCGGCCGCCTTGACCGAAGCGGCCAAGGATAAAGGCTGGAATTTAGTCGCCCAGCAAACCGCCTCCTGGTCCGAGGAGGACGCCAAGCAAGTCGTCCAGGCCGTGATTGACGCCAAGAAAGAATTTAACGTTATTTACGCCGAAAACGACAACATGGCCGCCGGGGCCGTGGCCGCCCTGGACGCCAACGGGATTACCCACGGGAAGACCGGGGACGTCGTCATCATCGGTTTTGACGCCAACCAGTGGGCCTTAAAAGAAGTCCTGGCCGGAAACTGGAACCTGGACGTTGAATGCAACCCCTTGCACGGTCCCTTGGTGGCCCAGATCATCAAAGACCTTGAGGCCGGAAAAAAGGTCGATAAGGTTCGCTACATAGAAGAGCAAGCCTTTGACACCGACACCATCACGCAAGCCGTGGTCGATGGACGGACTTACGGTTTTGAGAATTAAGGTTTAAGCCAAACCCGGCCCGGGGTCCGCCCCGGGCCGGGCTAGCGGTGGGAGCGTTATTTTATGGCGAACGAGACGGTATTATTCGCCAAAGGAGTTTGCAAGTCCTTCCCGGGCGTGAAAGCCTTGCGGGGCGTGAACTTTACCCTCAGGGCCGGGGAGATCCATGCCCTGATGGGCGAAAACGGCGCCGGGAAATCGACTTTAATCAAGGTCTTGACCGGGGTTTATTCCAAAGACGCCGGGGAGATCTTTTTGGGCGACGCGGCCAAACCCATAAACGTCAAGTCCCCCAGGGAAGCCCAGGATCTGGGCATAAGCACCGTTTATCAAGAAATCGGGCTATGCCCCAATCTGACCGTGGCCGAAAACATGTTTATCGGTAGGTCGAAATCGCCTTTCATTAGTTGGCGCGAAACAAACGCCCGAACGGCCAAGATTTTGGCCGACCTGGGCATTCCCGCCAAGCCCGAGAGGCAGTTGGCCAATTGTTCTTTGGCCGTGCGCCAGATGGTGGCCATAGCCAGGGCCATGGATCTAAACTGCAAGGTTTTGATTTTGGACGAACCGACCTCGTCTTTGGACGAAAGCGAGGTGGAGAGTTTATTTAACCTCATGAGGGATCTTAAGGCCCGGGGGGTGGGGATCATTTTCGTGACCCACTTTTTGGACCAGGTCTACAAGGTCTGCGATCGGATCACGGTTTTGAGAAACGGGGAATTGGTCGGGGAATACCCCTTGGCCGAGCTGCCCAGGCTGGCCCTAATCGAAAAAATGATGGGCAAGGAACTCCAAGAACTCTCCGAGGTCCACGCCGAGAGCCGGGATTTTACGGGCTTGACGCCGTTGGTGGAAGTTAAGGATTTAAAAAGCGAAGCGGGGATTGAGCCCTTTGATTTTAAAAACTACCCGGGCGAGGTCACCGGTTTCACGGGGCTATTGGGCTCGGGTAGGAGCGAGTGCGTCAGGGCCATCTTTGGGGCCGACAAGGTGACCGGGGGAGAAATCAAGGTCAAAGGCCAAACGGCCAAGATTAGCCAGCCCCTTGAGGCCATGAGACTGGGCCTGGCCTATTTGCCCGAGGATCGGGGCCGCGACGGGATAGTCGCGGATTTGTCCGTGCGGGAAAACATAATTTTGGCCCTGCAGGTCATGAAAGGCTTTTTTAGGCCCTTTTCCAAAAAGCGGGCCTCGGTTTTGGCCGACGAGTACATAAAGCTTTTGAGGGTAAAAACCGCCTCCCAGGACACCCTGGTGGGCTCCCTGTCCGGCGGAAACCAACAAAAAGTAATT
Source organism: Deltaproteobacteria bacterium (assembly GCA_031277995.1). Taxonomy (GTDB): domain Bacteria; phylum Desulfobacterota; class Desulfarculia; order Adiutricales; family Adiutricaceae; genus JAIRNQ01. The sequence continues at coordinate 21,861 of JAITLH010000029.1, read as the reverse complement.
TTGGCCAGATGGTTACTGACCAAGCCCGACTACCTGATTTTGGACGAACCGACCAGGGGCATTGACGTCGGAACCAAGACGGAAATCCAAAAGCTCGTGGTCAGGCTCTCTTCCGAAGGCATGGGCATAACCTTCATTTCGTCGGAGATCGAGGAGATGCTAAGAACCTGTTCCAGGTTAATCGTCATGAGGGATCGTAAAGTCGTGGGCGCGATTTCCGGAAGCGATCTCTCCCAGGACAACATCATGCGCACGATCGCGGAGGGATAACGAACATGACAAACCCCAGGCGCGATCCCCCCATCCGTCAAGCCCGCCCAGCCCTTTGGGCCCTTTGGGCCCGTCAGGCCTTTTGGGCCATTGGGGCCCGTCAGGCCCTTCGGGCCAGCCAAACCATTCGGGCCCGTCAAACCCCATGGGTTCTTAAAGCCCTTCGCGCCGGGCACGGCGCCTCGGGCGGTGAGGAAAGGGGAGGGCGGTCATGAAAAACCTCATGAAAAATCTCATGAAAAATCCCCTTTTCGTTCCCGTGATTTGCCTGGGGCTGGTGTTGCTTTTCAATTTGCTTACCAACGCCGGTTTTTTCGAAATTTCCATCAAGCGAAATAACGTTGGCAATTGGATCTTGGCCGGAAACTTGATTAGCGTTTTCAATAACGCTTCCGAGCTGGTCATATTGGCCATCGGCATGACCCTCATAACCTCGGCCTCGGGCGGCCAGGACATAAGCGTGGGGGCTTGCGTGGCCATCGCCGGCGGGGTCATCCTAAAAACCCTGGCTTCAAAATCCGGAGTTCCCGTGGTCGCGGCCGTTTCCCTGGGTTGTTTGGTGGCCATGGCCTTTGGGGCCTTTAACGGCATCTTGGTTTCCATCTTCAATATCCAGCCCATGGTGGCCACGCTTATTTTGTTTACCGCCGGGCGGCCCATCTCTTCTTGGATCACGGGCGGGCTAAGCCCCAGGATCACCAATAGCGTTTTGGACGCCGTGGGAAACGTCATCCCCGGGGTCCCGGTGCCAACGCCCATATTCATAGCGGCTTTTTGCGTGGGCTTTATTTTCCTGACTTTAAGGTTTACCAATTTGGGCCTCTACGCCCAGGCGGTCGGCATAAGCGACAAGGCGGCCAGATTGGTGGGCCTATCCCCCAGGCTGGTTAAGTTCATCCAGTTTGTCGTCATGGGCTTATGCGTGGGCTTGGTGGCTTTCATAAAAGTTTCCCGGGTGGGTTCAATCCAATACAACTACATCGCCAAAGACATCGAGATGGACGCCATCCTGGCCGTGGCCTTGGGCGGAAACTCCCTTTCCGGCGGGCGCTTTAGCATGACCGGAAGCATCATCGGGGCCTACACCATCCAGGCCATAACGACCACCCTATTGGCCAACAGCGTCCCCTCGGACGCCCTTTCGGCCTATAAGGCCGTCGTCATAATAATTTTGGTGGTCATCCAGTCCCCGGTGGTCAAAGACTTTTGGCGGCGCCGGGGCAAAACTGACCCGGGAGACTCTTCCCTTAACCCCACCAAAAACGGCCTTCCGCCCCACCCCCAGGGGGCCGGGCCAAAGGCCAACGCGGGCCCTAACGCGGGCCCTAACCCGGCCTCGGGTTCAGCCGCGAGCCTATCCGCGAGCCTATCCGCGAGCCCAGCCGCCAATTTGGGCCCGGGCCCTCTACCAAGCTTAGCGCCCGCCTTGGGCGCGGGACCAGTGGGGACGTGATGGCCGCGAAAGATTTGTCCCCAAAAACGCGTTCGGAACCCATGTCGGACACGACCTCGCTTCTAATCATCACGGTGGCCATATTTTTGGTCATGTATTTGACCGCGGCCTATTTGTTTAGCGACAAGGGCTTTGCCAAGCCCCAGATGTTTTTCAACTTGCTAAACGAAAACGCCGCCTTGATTATCATCTCCTGCGGGCTCTCCATCGTCATGATCGCGGGCGGGATTGACATTTCCGTGGGCGGTTTGACCGCCTTAATCACGGTCGCCTGCGTGGTCCACTTAAACGACATGGAAGGAAGCAGTTTTTTAACTTCCCTTCTTTTGGCTTTGGGCATTGGGTTGGCCTTTGGCTTGGTTCAGGGCTTTTTGGTGGCCTATTTGGACATTCAGCCCTTTATCGTCACCTTGGCCGGGATGTTTTTCGCCCGGGGCCAGGCGGCCATGATCGATACCCAGACCCGAACGGTCGCGAACGAATCCTTTAGCGCCTTAGCCCAGATGCGCATAAGGCTCCCCATAGGTTCGGTCAATAACAACGGCGTTTTCGTCCAGGCCTATATGGAACTGGGCGTGGTCATCGCCCTTTTGGTCGTGGCCGCCCTTTTTGTCACCCTTCGCTACACCACCTTCGGCCGTAGCCTTTACGCCGTGGGCGGAAACAAACAAAGCGCCCTCATGCTGGGCCTAAACGTCAAAAGGACCAAGTTTCTTTCCCACGTTTTGTGCGGGCTTCTGACGGGTCTGGGCGGTTTCGTTTTCCTGCTTCACGTTAGAAGCGGGGCGGTCACCCACGCCGCCGGTTACGAAATGGACGCCATCGCCGCTTCCATTATCGGGGGAACCATGCTCACCGGCGGCGTGGGCAATATCTTCGGGACTTTCATTGGCGTATTGACCAAGGGCGCCATAGGAAACATCGTTCGGGCCATGGGTTTGGTAGGCTCATGGTGGCCGGGCATTACCCTGGCCGCCATGCTTTGCTTTTTCCTAATCCTCCAAAGCGTGATAACTTCCCGAAAACGGGCCAAGATTGGCTAAGGGCAGGTCCAAGTCCAGCCCTCGGGCTGGCCCCGGGCCTAGCCTGGCCCTTAGCCGTTTTGCGGCCGGGGGGGGAGGCTGGGGGCTTAGGGAACGGCTTGGCGGGTAAGAAATTTCTCTAATAAAAGGCTCGAAGGGGGAGGGTTAATGGATAAATATCTAGGGGTGGAACTGGGTTCGACCAGGATTAAGGGCGTGGTCATTGACGAAAACGTCAAGGTCATTAGCTCAAATGAGTTTTTATGGGAAAACAAAAAGGCCGGGGGCTTATGGACCTATGACTTGGAAGACGTCCAATCGGGCGCCCGCTCGACCGTGGCCAAGCTCGATTTAAGCGGCTTAAAGGCCATGGGCGTATCGGCCATGATGCATGGCTATCTGGCCTTTGGCCAGGACGGCCAACTCCTTACGCCCTTTAGGACTTGGAGGAACGAAAACACCCAAAAAGCCGCGAAGATCCTCTCCGATCTCTTCGTTTTCAATATCCCCCTTAGGTGGAGCGTGGCCCATTTGTACCAAGCCATTTTGGACGGGGAAGAAAGCGTAAAGGACGTGGCTTTTTTGACCACCTTGGCCGGGTACGTTCACTGGAAGCTGACCGGGGAAAAGTGTTTGGGCATAGGCGACGCCTCAGGCATGTTCCCGGTTAAAAACGGGCAGTGGAACCCCGGGCACGTCGAGGCTTTTTTTAAGCTAACCGGAATCGATTGGCCAAAAATCGCCCCGGCCATTAAGCTGGCCGGCCAGGGGGCCGGGCGGCTTACCCAGTTTGGGCTCGAATATCTAAATCTCCCCCAATCCTTTCTGGGCTTACCCCTTTGCCCGCCCGAGGGCGACGCCGGGACGGGCATGGTCGCGACCGATTCCCTGGCCACCCGGAGCGGAAACGTTAGCGCCGGAACCTCGATCTTTGCCATGGTGGTTTTGGAAGGGCCCCTTTTAAAGCCCCACCCCACCGTGGACGTGGTCATGACCCCGGACGGGCACGACGTGGCCATGGTCCATTACAACGAATGCTCGTCGCTGGTCGATGGCTGGATAAACCTTTTTAACGAAGTCTTGGAGCTTTTTGGGACCAAGGTGCCCAAGGATAAGCTATTTACGACCCTCTACGAGATAGCCCTGGAGAAAGGCCCGGGGGCCCTCCCAACTTTCATGAAACAAAGACTCGAGAAGGCCGTTTCGGCCTTAAAGGAAGGGTTAAAGATCCTAACCGAGGAAGAGGGCGTTAGCGTGGATTTTTTAACCGGCCACGGCGGGTTTTTCAAATCCGGCCAGGCCGGGCAAAGCGTGATGGGTGAGACGGTGGGGATTCCCATTCGCCTCATGGCCCATTCCAGCGAGGGCGGGGCTTGGGGCATGGCCGTTTTGGCCGCCTATATGGCCGCCAAAACCCCCACCCAAAAAGAACCGACCGAACGGGCCGACCGGATCGACCGGATCGACCAGATCGAACGGACCGAACGGACCGAACCGATCGAACGGGCCGCGGAATTGACCTTGGTCGATTACGTTCATTCAATATTTTCCGATGGGGGAAAAAAATGAGATTTTGGTTTATCGTGGGCTCCCAGCTTATGTATGGGGAGCAAACCATAAAAGAAGTCGAGGCCAACGCCATCGAGATGGCTAAGTTTCTGGCCGCGAAGTTGCCTTTCCCGCTCGATTACAAGGGCGTGGTCTTGTCAAACGAGGGCGCGGTCAAGTTAATCAAAGAAGCCAACTTTGACGGGGATTGCGCCGGGATCGTGACCTTTTGCCATACCTTTTCGCCCTCAAAGATGTGGGTTAACGCCCTGGGCCTACTCCAAAAGCCCTGGTGCCATCTGCATACCCAGTATAACCTTGAGATCCCGGACAGTATCGACATGGATTACATGAACCTCCACCAGTCGGCCCACGGGGATCGGGAGCACGGTTACATCGGTTCCAGGATGGGTTTACCTCGTAAGGTCATCGCCGGGCACTGGAAAGACGAATCGGTCCTTGAACGTTTGGGCAAATGGCAACGGGCCTGCGTTGGGGCCCTTTTTTCGCGAACGCTTAAGGTTAGCCGCTTTGGCGACAACATGCGCGAGGTCGCCGTGACCGATGGCGACAAGGTCGGGGCCCAGATGAAATTTGGCTGGCAGGTAAACTACGTCCCGGTCGGGGCCTTAGTCGAGACCATGGCCTCTTTAACGCCAGGGGACGTTTCGGCCAAAATCGAGGAATACCGCGAAAAATATGACTTTGACGGCGCCGATCTCGAGGCCATTTCCTACCAGGCCAAAGAAGAGATCGCCATCCAAAGCCTACTTGACCAAGACGGATCCCTGGCCTTTACCAATACCTTCCAGGATCTCTACGGCCTAAGGCAGCTTCCGGGCTTGGCCACCCAAAACCTCATGTCCAAGGGTTACGGCTTTGGGGCCGAGGGCGATTGGAAAACGGCGGCCCTGACGGCCATAGTCAAAAAAATGGCCAGCGATTCTTCCTTTATGGAGGATTACACTTACGATCTTAAAAACGGCCTCTCCTTGGGGGCCCATATGTTGGAGGTCTGTCCCTCCATCGCGGCCGGGCGGCCCAAAATCGAGGTTAGGCCCCTAAGCATCGGAAACCGCGAACCCCCGGCCCGCCTAATCTTTGAAGGCAAGGCCGGAAAGGCCCTGGTCCTGACCCTGCTTGATTTGGGCGGCCGTTTTCGGTTAATCACCCAGGACATCCAATGCGTCGAGCCCACCCAAAAAATGCCCCAACTGCCCGTGGCCAGGGTCATGTGGAAACCCTTACCCAGTCTTGAGGTTGGCGCCGAGTGCTGGATCATGGCCGGGGGGGGTCACCACACGGTCCTGTCCTACGGCCTTGACGCCGAAACGGCCCGCGACTGGGCCCGGGCCCTGGGCCTAGAGGTTTTGCACATCGGAAGCCAAACCACCGCCCAGGGCTTTGAGCGCGAGATCCTTTGGTCCGAGACCCTTTGGCGAAACCCCTAACCCGCGCCCCCGGTCCGATGGCCGGGAGCATGTTTTAGGCATCCAGCCATGGCTTTTGATTTTTTTTGGGGAGGCTTTTTGGCCCATGCTTGAAAAACTAAGAAAAGAAGTCCACGCGGCCAACCTGATGTTGCCCCAACACGGCTTGGTGATCTTTACCTGGGGGAATGTCAGCGCCATCGATCGAAACGCTAACCTTGTGGTCATTAAGCCCAGCGGGGTCGATTACGCCGATACCCGGCCCGAAAACATGGTCGTGGTCGATCTTAAGGGCCAAACCGTGGAAGGCGATCTTAAGCCCTCAAGCGACACCCTAACTCACCTGGAACTCTACCGTAGTTTTCCCAATATCGGCGCGGTGGCCCACACCCATAGCCGCTGCGCCACCATATTCGCCCAAAACCAAAAACCCATTCCCCCTTACGGAACCACCCACGCCGATTACTTTCATGGGCCGGTGCCCTGCCTAAGGCCCTTAACCGACCGGGAGGTAGCCTCGGATTACGAGCTTAATACCGGAAAGGTCATCGCCCGGGACCACCCCGATTACGAGGGCATCCCCGGCTGTTTGGTGGCCAGCCACGGGCCCTTTACCTGGGGCAGATCGGCCCTCGAGGCCGCCCACAACGCCGCGGTCTTGGAAGAGATCGCCGCCATGGCCCTTTTTTGCCCCAACGCCCCATTGGTCTCAAAAGCCCTTTTGGACAAACACTATTCGCGCAAGCACGGCCCCAACGCCTCCTACGGCCAAAAAACTCCGCCCAAATAAGGGGGCGGTTTTTTGGCCGCCAGTCCCGAGCCCCATTAGTCCCGAGCCCCCACTTTTTCCCCTTAGGTCCTTTCCCCCTTACGCGCTTTGGGCCCCCGGGTTATAATGAACCCGGGCCCTTAGCTTTTTTTTTAGCTGGGCGAATACTCTTTTAAGGAGGTTGGGACCGATGGCTTTTAACTTAGACGATCGACCGCCCTGGCCGGCGCTTATCCTCTACGGCTTGCAATGGTGGGTCGTGACCTTGCCTTGCGTGGTCGTGACCGGGGTCGTCGTGGCCGCTCTCCATTACCCCGACTGGGCCAACCAGGTCTGGTATCTCCAAAAACTCTTCGCGGCCATGGGCCTAATCTCCTTGGTCCAGATAACCCTGGGCCACCGCTTGCCCCTAGTCATTGGGCCGGCCACGGTCCTGATGGTGGGCTTGGCCGCGACGACCCAAGCTTCCGTTCCCTCCCTCTACACGGCCATGGCCCTGGGCGGGGCCCTCATGGCCTTACTGGGCTTTTTAAACCTCATGGCCGCCCTAAGGCGCTTTTTCACGACCCGAATCGTGGCCGTGATCCTAATCCTCATCGCCTTTACCCTAAGCCCGGTCATGTCCCGCCTAATCATGGGCCCCAATTCCCAAGTCGATCCCTCCCAAGCTGGCCCCAGCCAAGCCGGTCCCGCCTTGGCCCTGGCCCTAATCCTACTCCTGGCCTTGGTCGCCACAAACGAGCTTCTCAAAGGCTCCCTAAAAAGCCTGACCATGCCCTTGGGCCTAATCGTGGGCACCGTCGCTTACCGTCTGTTTATGGCCGCCCCGATTGGCCTTTTTTCCGCCCCGGCCCCGCCAATTCCCCGCCCTGGCCTATTTATCGAGCCCACCTTTGAGCTTGGCCCCGTTTTGGCCTTCACCATGTGCTTTTTGGCCCTAATCGTAAACGAGATGAGTTCCACCGAAGCCGTGGGCCGCATGCTAAAGGCCCCGGGCATGGACGGCCGGGTTCGCCGCGGCGTGGGCGTGACGGGCCTGGGGAGCGTTTTTTCCGGCCTCCTGGGCGTCATCGGCCCGGTCGATTACACCATGAGCGTTGGCTTAATCTCGGCCACTTCCTGCGCCGCCAGGTTAACCTTTATCCCGGCCGCCCTGGCCCTCATGGCCTGCGCCTTGGCCCCAAAATTCATCGCCGTTCTCGTTTCGATTCCCCAGCCGGTCATGGGCGCCGTTCTCCTCTACTCCATGGTTTCCCAACTTTCCGGGGGCCTCTCCCTACTGGTCGCGGAGAGGGCCGTCTCCAACTACCTCCAAGGCGTGGTCGTGGGCCTGCCGCTAATGATCGGCCTTCTAATCGCCTTCGCCCCGCCCGCGGTCTTCCTCTCCTTCCCCGCCATCCTTAGGCCCATCATCGCCAACGGTTTTGTCATGGGCACCCTGCTTGTGATTGTCCTAGAACACCTCCTCTCCCCCAAGCCCGGCCGCCCCCAGTCCGGTACCCGGCTTGGGGAAGCGCCCGGCTCCCAGTCCGATTCCCGGCCTGGCCAGCCGCCTTCCGGCCCGAGCGCCCAATCTTGAAGGAGGCATTTACGAGGGCATATTGGCCAACCTTATCGATAAAATCGAAGGGTCAAAAGGAACAACGCCAAGCGCCCCGTTTTTTCTCTCCAATGGCACTCCCGTCGTTAGCGCCATCATTCCCCTCTCCGCTCTGTCCCGCTTCCCAAACGACCCCGCGATTTATGGAATCGAGGAAGCGCTTTCCCTTAGGGTGAGCCAAAGCCAAGGCGCCAAATAACTCACCCAAAATAACCCCCCCCTTGGCCAACGCTCCAAGCCCAGGGCCCTGGCCAACCCTCCTGGCCAGCGCGAAAAGCCCGCCGCCCAAGTCGGCCGCTAAGGGCCCCAGGAGCCCTCGGGGACCCTTGGCCGCTACCACCCTACCTGCCCCAAGTTTAAAACGCCGTGGCGGGCCCATTACGGGCATTTATGGGGCTATTTTATGAGGGGATGAGGTTTCGCGTTTTTGATTTAGGGGAAGGGCGGGGGCCGCCAAGGCGCGACTGGTTTTTTGGGCCAGATTGGAAGTCGTGATCTTGTGGTCAAGCAATCGATATTTTTAGCTTTTCCATATCGTGACTCAAAAATTTAAAAAATTAATTAAATTTTTATTGACATAAGGCTAGAACTCTGGTACTCTGATAGTAAATTTCGAGCCTGAGGTTCACTATGCTTAACGCGTACAACAACACGGAACGCTTATTGGCTGGTGGACCGCCCAACTTCGAAACTCCCAAAACGCTAAAAGGCTTTGTGGGCTTGAAACAGGCTGGGTTGAGAATTTTAGAAAGTTTCGCGCTCCCATTTTCAACTTCAAACAGGTGATTAATAAGAACGAGCTTTCTAAAGACATTTTTAATGCCAGTACGGACAAATTGATTCATAAGTTCAAGGTCAATCAACGCCGCGGCGTATGGATTCCAAGCATTTTAAAACCAACATGAAACGGCTTAGCCGGATTGGGTTGATTAGCGCCAACGTCGAAAAATTCATCAAGACCCGCGAGAAGGAAGATTCCTAAGCTTTTAAGGCCATTGATCCTAACTTAACGGAGCGATACCTAGGAAGGGACAAGCAAGGATTCGATTACTTCGGTCAAGCCTTCGGAAAAAGAGAAGGTCATGTTGACCGTCTGTGAGGATATTTTCGCTCTCATCAATACCTGACTTTACGCCAAACATAGAGGCTCATGTAAATTCTTATGAAGATTTTGAAAATTATATTAAACAAGTTTAAAATAATATTAGTAGTTTAATTAATAAATAAAGCTTATCAATAACAATTTAATAAATATTTTATGCTAATAATTCTTTTATATTTAACTTTAAATGATGTTTAAGTAACCATTGAAAAGATGCGGTTATGAATGAATATACATCGGATGCTGAATTATATGGTGGATTGATAAAGATAAGTCTATGCCGTGGTCGTTGGAGCCGCCAATTTTTTAACGCCACTTCGTTCACCGGTTTGGGTCAAAATCATTTTAACAAAAATTATGAATCTAACGTTAGAATGCGTTAAAATGTCAGGAGTTGCGCCGCTAACGTTAGAATGCGTCAAAATGTCAGTAGTTGAGTCGCTAACGTTAAAATGGGCCAAAATGTCAGGAGTTGCGCCGCTAACGTTAGAATGGGTCAAAATGTCAGGAGTTGAGTCGCTAACGTTAGAATGCGTTAAAATGTCAGTAGTTTAATCGTGAGGTGAGTTATATGAAATTCAAGGAGAGCGAAACGGTTATCCGTAAAATGATACGCGAAACGGACGAAAAGAGCTACGAAAAACTGCGTTCCATTGAGCAAGAATTAGCGTTCACATCAGCTGCCGCCGAATTTTCCAAGCGCGGCGTGGAATTTGGCCCTGCTCAAATGGCGACGCTTGGCTTGGTAAATACCGACGGAATTTATACGAACCTTGCGCTGTTACTTTCGGATCAATGCCCCCATACGATAAAAGTTGCCGTGTTTCAAGACGAGACACAGCGGATTTACCTGACCCGCCACGAATTCGGCGGATCGCTACTTAAGCAGATTAACGAGGCTTACGACTTTCTTGACGTATACAACAAAACGTCGGCGACGATTGACAAGCTTGTAAGGGAGGATAAGCGCGATTATCCCGCTATCGCCCTGCGCGAGGCCTTGATTAACGCCATCGTTCACCGCGAATATGCCGTGAGAGCGAGTATTCTTGTCAAAATGTTCTCCGACCGCGTAGAGTTTATTTCGCTCGGCGGCCTTGTGGGTGGGATTGAGATTGGCGATATTATGAGCGGCATCTCCGTTTGCCGAAATGATCGGCTCGCGGCGGTATTCTACCGTTTGCGACTTATTGAGGCTTTCGGCACGGGGATCGCGAATATTTTTGACAGCTATAAGGCTTCGTTCCGTCAGCCTAAAATAGAGCTCGGGCCCAACGTATTCAAAGTGATTCTGCCCAATGAGAAATATACCGTGGTGGAGCCTTCAGATACCGCGCGAACCCCCGAATCAATGGTTTTGGATTACATACGCGAATACGGCTCAATTAACCGCAGGCAGGCGCAGGAGTTACTAGGTTTATCTCAGACCGCGGCTGGCTTAGTATTGCGGAAGCTGACCGAGGGCGGAAAGCTTCGCCGAGAGGGCGGATCGCGTAATTCGCGTTACGTTCCCTCCCAGGTGTAGCCCAAAGGTAGCCTTATGACAAAAACGTTAATCCTAGAAGATGACCTGGCCGCGCTTTGTCTCAAATTACAAGATCTCAATTTTAGCCTTGACGAACTCGCCCAATAAAGTTATAATCATTGTTTAGGTTGCGCCATTAGCTCAATGGTAGAGCAAATGACTCTTAATCATTAGGCTGTAGGTTCGAGTCCTACATGGCGCACCAAAGCTAAAAAAATCAGACTTCGCGCCATATCTCCCGCGTGCTTAAACCCCATGCTTAAACCCCTTGTGAACCAAGGGGTTTTTCGTTTTGGGGAGAAGAAAAAAAGGGCCCCCGCTCGATAACGGGCCGTTTCCGGGCGGGGGGAGGGTATGCCCTCCCGTTTCGGAAAGGGGCAGGGTTTGGGTTTTGGGACAAACCTGACCGGCTGAGGGCCGCCCTAAACCGCGCCGCGAGGCGCTGTTTTCGTTTTGGGGCGAGGGGGATTGTGATATACTTGGCCTATGGTCAGGTCAAGTGTTTTTTGGAAAAATCCCAGGGCTTTGGTCGCTGGGGTGGGGCTGATTTTTTTTGGGTCTGGGGGAATGGTTTAGGAGGGAAGAGTGGCGGAGGAAGAAAAAGTTAGCTGTCCAAAATGTCAATCCACCCAAATCGTTATCCAAGAAAAGGGTTTTAGCCCGGTGAAGGGCGCGATTGGCGGCTTGGCCCTTGGCAATTTGGGCTTGTTGGCCGGTTTCCATGGCAGTAAGAACATCATGCTTTACTGCCTGGGTTGCGGGCATCGCTGGGAGCATAAGCCGGCGGGGGTTGACCCAAAGAAAAAAGCCTACGAAGAATTTAAAAAACTCATGGCTGTAAGCCCAACCGCGCCAGCGCCCGGGGACTGGGGTTATAGCGGCGGTTTGGGCGATTACGCTACCTTGGCCAACGATGAAGTCATGATTAAGTATTATGAAAATGAGTTAAAAGACTTTAAACCCAAGTACCTTAGCCACTGGATTGAAGTTTATTTTGGGTATAACTTGATTATGGCCCCTATTTTCGCCGTTATTTTGAGATTGGTATTTAAGTTACGCTTTTTGATAGGCTTACCTTTATGTCTTATCGTGATATCGCCCCTTTTTTTCTATTTGTGCCGCAAATGGGGGGCCTGGAGGGAGAAGACCGAGCTAAAAAATCAGATTAAAGATTTGAAAGAAAGCGTGGCCAGGCGGAAAGCCGCCATACAAAGCCATTATACCAAGAACAAATAAGCTCGGACGAGGGGATGGCGGCAACTAGCCTGGGGTTTATTGGGGGGCATTCGGGCGCTGGGCCGAGGGGATTAGGGACGAGGGGATAAGGGCCGAAGGGATTGGGGCCGAGGGGATAAGGGGCGAGGTGATTAGGGCGCTGGGCCGCCCGATTTTAGAGTAGGGCGCCCCAAAGGTCCTTGTGGGGCCTGGGGATGACCACGGAGCTTACGAGGTTGCCGTCCTGGCCGAGACGATCTTCGGCGGCTTTTTTGGCCGCTTCCACCTGGCCCAGTTCGCCGGTGTAGAAGACCTCGCCTTTGCCGCCCAGGCCGCGGGCCAGGCGGATATCGAGCAGGGTGACCCTGGCCGCCTTGGCCACGGTGTCGCCGGCCCGGATGGCCGAGATGGCGGCGAAGGTTTCGATAACGCCCAGGGCTTCCAGGCGATCGACTTGGTTGGTGCCACTTAGGGCGGGGAGGACGCTGTCGTCGACGTTGGTGATTATGTGGGATTCGACCAGAAAGTGTCCGGCGGCGTCGATGGCCTTGGTTACCGAGGTGGTCACGTTGGCCACTTCCCCCGAAACGATGGTCACGAATTTGCCGGGGCAGATGGGCGTCCCCAGGATCAAGGTCACCTCGGAGGCCTTAAGCATCTCGTCGGTGGCCTCAACGGCCACGGGAATGGTCTTAAATTCAACTAATCCTAAGGCTACGCTCATGGTTTTTCCTGGCTCGGGTCGAGGTTAAGTCCGGTCAAAAAAGTTCGTTGGTTTTTCTTTGGCCGACCAAATCGCCACTTTTGAGTGGTCCCCGGTGGGGGGGGCGATTTGGTCGGTTTTTTTTGGGCCCGGTTCCCGGGCCAAGGGGCCGAGGCTAATGGGGCGCCTTCAATCGGCCGTGATGGTAATCGAGACCTGGTCGAGGGCGGTTATTTGGCCTGACAGGCTCGCGTGAACCGGGGCGCCGGTGGCCCCGGGGGGCGGCGCGGCCACGGTCGAGCCTAGGGTTACTTTGTCGCCCAGCTTGACCGTGGGGAGACTGGGGGCGCCCAGGTGTTGTTTGAAAAGGAGCCTAACCGAGTTTGGTTCGGAGGGGTAGGTCGCGAATTTAGATTTTAAGGGGTCAAATCGGGCCAGGGCGAGCTTTTGGACGAGCTTGGGTATGGGATAGCGCCGTAATGACCTAAAGCGGTGAACCGAGCTTTTGGGGGCTTTCATGAAGGCCTTGGCCGCGTCCGGTCCCAGCTTACCCTTTAGCTCATGGTTTAGCCGCCAGGGCTGGAGGCCCATGACGCAGGCTTGCTCGCATAAGCCGCATTCGCAGCAAAGGAAGACTTGCCCGGCCTTTTGGTAACCCTCCCCGGTTTGGCCGTAGGAAGCCAGGCGCATAATCTTGTCGGGGTTTAGGTTATGGCCCAATAAAAACCTGGGGCAAAGCTCGGTGCAATAGGCGCAGTGGCAACAGCTGGTTTTGGCGATCCGCATCATCTGGGCTAGATCCCGGCGCTTGGAGAGGGCGGCCGGGTGATCCTTGGGTAAAACGATAAGCCCCTTGGTGGTTTTGGTGATGGGGGCGGTTAAATCCGTTTCGAGTTTACCCATCATCGGACCGCCATTTATGACCACCGGGTCGGGGACGGTGGCTTGGCCCGCGGCCTTGATAATGTCGCAAATCGAGGTGCCCACGGGCACCCGAAAGGTCGCGGCCTTGGCCACGGCTCCGGTCACGGTTAGGTACTTGTGGGTAACCGGGGCGTTTCGGAAAACGGCGTCAAAGACGTTTAAAAGGGTCTCGACGTTAATGACCAAGGCCCCTTGGGAGAGGGGTAGGGCGCCTTCGGGCACCACCCGGCCCAAGACCTCGTAAACCAAAACCTGTTCGTCACCCATGGGGTAGTGATTGCCCAGGGTTTTTATGGATAGGTTTGGTTGGTCTTTGATTTCGTTTTGAAGGGCCGAAAGGGCGCCTTGGTATTTTTCCTTAAAGGCCAAGATCCCGCCCTTCGCGCCAAGGGCCTTAACGAGAGCCGAGAGGGCCGTGACCAGTTCATCGGATCTAAGCTCGGCCAACTGCTGGTCGACTTTAAGCAAAGGCTCGCACTCGGCCCCGTTAACCAAGACGTATTCTGGGCTGGAAGCGAGCTTTATGGCCGTGGGAAACCCGGCCCCGCCGGCCCCGACCACCCCGGCCGCGGTTACCTTGGCTAAAAATTCATCTTTGTTCATTTGGTTTTCGAAAGTTGCCATTATTTAGTCACGAATGGTAAAGCCCCATGGGGCCCCTTGGGGCGCCCGTGGGCTGACTTGGAAGTCGCCTTGGGGGGCCGCCCAGGACTCCCTGAAAACCCTCGTTTTCGGCCAAGTTCACTGGCCGAAGACTAGGGTTTTGACGACCAGCGGGACGACCCGGCCGTTGGAGACGGCTTGGCCGATGTCAACGTAGTCGCCGTTTTCCACCTTGACCCCGTCGAGGGAGAAGATTTTTTTCATGGGCAGGGCGGCTTTTAGGGTTTGGCCCAGGCTTTTGGCCAAGTCCTCCTCGGTTATGACAATCAAAATGTCGTTTCCGCTTAGGTAATGGTCCAGGCCGTTTAGGATATGATCGCGCAGGGCCAGAACTTGATCGTAAGAGGGGTTTTTGGGCCCCTTAAAGGCCACGGCCAGGGTCTGGTAGCCCCCCTCCGGCCCTTCCCTAAACCAAGAGATCCTTTGGGCCAGGCGCGAACTAAAGTGCCGGTAGTCGTTTCGCTCGTCGTCAAGGGTGAGCTTCAATATGGGCACGTTTTTTAGGGGCAGTATCTCCGGGTGGCTTAGGGTCACCGTCGATCCGCTTAGTTCCAACGAGTTTGAGCCCGCCCCGACCACGGTGGCCCGGATGGTTTCCTTGGGGGTGAGGATGGTAACGGAGGAAAAGTCCGGGCTATTTACGACGGCTTTGCCCAATGTCGGGCCGATGTCGCCGTAGAGAAAGGGATCGGCGGGTTCCGGGCCGTAAATAAAATCCGCCACCCCGCCGGAGAAGGTTAGGCCAAAAAGATTGGGCTTGGCTTTGAGCGGGTGGGCGGTAATGAAAAGATCGAGTAATTCTGGCGGGCCCTCAACCAAGCCCAGGGACTGGGCCAAGATGGAGGCCAGTTTTTGGCAAAGCTTTTCCAGGCGCCCTAGATCGGCCTTTTGGCCTTCGATAAATTCCAGGCCCAAATACTCGCCAAGTTTGGCGAATTTTGGGGAGACCCGGCCATAGCGGTGATCTTTTCCGACGGTTATTTGGCGGCCGCCGATATCGAGGCACGAGGTATCGATGGGCGCCCCTTCCAAAAACACGGCCAGATTCGAGGTGCCCCCGCCAATGTCCAGATTGGCCAAGGGTTTGCCCGGGGAGTTTTTGCTCATTTGGGAGGTGCCCGCCCCCCGGCCGGCCAGGATCGATTCCAGGTCGCTTCCGGCCGTGGCCACGACAAAGTCCCCGGCCAGGCCGCTCATGGTCCTAAGGACGGCTTGGCTGTTTTCTTTGCGGGCCGTGTCCCCGGTAATGATGACGGCCCCGGCCGAAAGATCGGAGGGGGCAAACCCGGCCTTACGGTATTCTTTTGTGACGATGGCCAAAACGGCCTCGGTATCGATGATGGTTGGGGCCAAAAGCGGGGTAAAGTGAATGTCCCCTTGGTAGATGACCTCTTTTTCGATTATCTGGATCCTGGGTACGGAGGCGGCGCCGGCTATGTTTTCCACCATCAGGCGACTAAAAATCACCTGGGTGGTGGTGGTTCCCAGGTCGATACCCACGCTTATAAGGCTCTCGCTCAAGGGGGCCTACCCTTAGATCCCCGAGTGTTGGGGGACAAAACCCTCGGGCAGATACTTAAACATAAGGACGTAAAACAAACTCGAGAGGCGGTTTAGGGCCATGATGATGTCTTCCCTCTGGGTTTGGCCGCTTTTGTCCTGGAAGGCCTCGGCCGCCGAAAGCTCCGTTTCCCGCACGATGGCCCTTAGTTCGTTTAAGGCCACGGTTAAGGGGCCCATCTTCCAAGTCGATTTCATGTGCCGGTGGCCAAAATACTTGACCGGGTTATGGCTGCGCTCTTTTATTTGTTGGGCGTCCCAGGAGCACAGCCTAAACTCGGGCACGGGTTCCCCTCTAAGTTCCGCGGGTAAGAGCCCCCGGGTAAAATCCAAAATCTCCTCAAGATCGCTTACGTAATCGCCATTTCCCAAATCGGCCCCGATAAGCTGGGCGGAGATGATCTTGGCGCAGAGGATATCGAGTTTCCCCCTAAACCTTATGACCGGGTGGTTTTTGGCCACGAGGTTGCGGCCGTTTAGATGGGTTAAGCCCTCGGGTTTTTTGTCCAACGCTTCCCCGTTGGGGCCAATGAAAGAGCCCGGGGGCAAGGTCTTAAAGGCGGCGTCTTTGACCGCGCCCGGTTCCCTTTCGAATATGGGCGTAATCCCCCGTTCCTTCAAAAAATCCATGGCCGCGGGCGTGGGCACGGTCCCGGCGCCGATTTCGTAGGTCCGGACCGTTTTGTTCATGAGTTCTCGTCTAAGTTCACTTTCTGTCAAAACCGCCATGGATAAAATCCCTCGAAACGAAAGGCCGAAAAAACGGTGGAAACGAACGGTTTAAGTATTTAATTATTTGATTAAATACTTAAAAAGCCAAAATCCATCCGGCCTATTGGTCATACCAATTGGCCGGGTAGACCACGTAAAAGAAACGGGTGAAGTTGGGGGTGGAAAACTCAATGGTCGAATGGGCCGGGATAAAGATTACGTCCCCGGCCTGGCCCACGACCTTGCGGCCGTCTATTAAGATCTCCAAGGTCCCGTCGATGACGTAGTCAACCTCGTCGTAGTTTAGGGTCCACTTGAAGGTGGAATTGTCCAGTTCCATCACGCCAAAGCCCAGCCTGGGACTTTCGGATAGTTCCGAGACGTCTTTTAAAAAGACCTTGTCCCCGGCCTTGCCGGTGTCAAAGGGCTCGGGTTTGACCTGGGCCGCCCTAACGCTCATGATGCCGCTGGGATCGACGGTTTTCCATTGGGGGGTTAATTTCGCGCCTTCGGTCAAGAGCTCGGAGAGGACTTTCCGGACCATGGCCTCCAGGGTTTTTGGATCAATCTCGCCCATCACCGACCTCCAACAATTGGGCTAAAAGCCATATATATTAAGAACCCCTTGGGGTTCGATTGAAGTTTTTATCGTTTTTAAAAAAACCTGGCCGCGAAAAAAAAGAAAAAAGCCCGCTTTGGCTTAAGTTTTTTTGGGCCCTTGGTTAGGTTAGTAATTTCTTGTCCACTTCCAGGCTATCGATGATGCCCACGACCACGGCGTCAACGGGGCTGCCGGGATCGCCGATGGCGTTTCTGGCAACGCTCCCTTTGGCGACCAAAACGTCCTCGCCAATGCCCGCGCCGATGGTATCCACGGCCACGATGGTCTCCGGGGCGCCCCCGGCGGTGGTATTTACTACCAGGAGCTTTCGGCCTTCAAGCTTTGGGTCTTTTTTGGTGGCCCAGACGTTTCCCACCACTTTGCCTATGATCATTTAAGCCGCCCCTTTACTTACTTTACGATGTCGATTTTTTTGGAAGCGAGATAGTCTCGTCCCAAGGGCGTCAGGATATCCCCGGGCCTAAGTTCCAAAGGGCCGACCGCCCCGTCGGGAAAGAGATTTTTTACGACCGATTCGGTCAGAACCCTTGAGCCCTGGCCGCCGGGGTAACCCTTGGCCACGCCGCCCCCCAAAGTCCCTTGGGCGCATAGGGCGCGAATAAGGCCGCTTTCGGGCACGATCTTTAACCCGGCGCTAACCAAGGTCGCCTCGGCCGACCTATAGAGGGAAACCAAAACCCTGGGGGCCAAAGGCCCCAGCTTTCTCCAGGCCACCCCCGATTCCAAGGCGGCGACGCTTCTCCCTTCAAGTAAGTTCGAAAGCAAAGCCCGGCCCTCCTCGGTGCAGCCCTCGTCACCCGAGGCCACCTGGACCAGCGCCTGGAGTCCCAGGGAAGTTATCAAAAGCGGGGCTTTGGGCCGCCCGCTTTGATCGAGCCCGCGAATGGGCATGATGGAAAAGTTTTCGGCCAAAACCCCTTGGCCTTTTTCCGAAAGGGCGTCCAAGGGCCCCACGACCATGAGCGTGGGCCGGGACTTAGCCCCCGGGTCCGTAACCGGAGCCGTTACCGGGCCAGGGCCAGTCTGGCCGGCCTGGCTGGCTTTGGCCTTTAGGAGTTTTAGTATTTCGTCGGTGACCCTGGTCACCAGTTCGTCATCGATTATCACGGGGCCGCTCCTAAGAATTGGCGACTAATGTTGGCCTTGGCTAAATCGAGCCTTAAATAAGCCCGGGCGAGGGCCGGGGGTTATTTGGCGCGTCAAAGTAATTGCGGGCAGAAGGGCTCACAGGCCAGGGCGATCCCGACCGGGGTGATGAGATCGGATCTGGGGGCGGCCTTGACCTCCAGTCCCGTTTCCTTGGCGATTATTTGGGCCGCGCCCGGGGCCATGGCCGAACCGCCAACCAAAAAGACGCTGGGGACGTTTTGTTTTTTAAGGCCCTGGGCCAGGATTTGGCCCATCTTGCTTAAGACCGGGGCGATCATGGGGGCCACCTCGGGGCGGTTTTTGGGATCGAGCTTAAAGGCCTCGGCGCGCTCCAAGGGGATCTTTAGGTTTCCGGCGATGACCAAACTCATGTGGTAGCCGCCGGTCGGTTCGTCAAAGGAGAGGACCATTTTTCCGGAGCGAAAAACCGCCACCCCCGTCGTCCCGCCCCCAAGATCGGCCAAAGCGCCGTCTTTTAAGCCCAATAAGAGATTGGCCGCCAAGGGTTCGTCAAAGATCCCGGTGGGTTCGAGCCCGGCCGCTTGGCCAACGTAGCCATGGGTGGCCTTGTCCCTTTCCCCGGTTCCGGGCGGCACGGCCAAAGCGGCCTGGGGTAGTTTGACCTCAAGCCGTTTTTCTAGCTCTTCCCTTAGCTTTTGGCTAATGGCCCGGGCCCCGGAAAAGTCCACCACCAAACCGTCTTTGACGACCGACGCCTCGCGCCTGGCCAAACCCAAAGGTACCCCATCTTCGGTCAGAACCACCAGCACGATGGAAGAAGTGCCCAGATCCAGGCCCACCCGGATTTTTTTGGCGATGGGCGGCCTTATTGGCTTGGTTTGGGTTTTTTCCACTTCCCCGAGATAGAAGTCCAGATTCACGATGGTATGTATGGGCGGCGTGGTAGATTTTTCTGCCATGGGCTAACTTTCCCCCAAACGTAAGTTTGGCGATCGCCAAACGTCCGTTTGGTTCCCGCTTGGTTGCCTAAGGCTTTTGGCCTTAGCCTTCCAGCTTAGGCAAAAGGAACTCCACCTCGGGATGGGGCCTGGGAATGACGTGGACGGAAAGAAGTTCGCCAACGCGGCCGGCCGCGGCCGCGCCGGCGTCGGTCGCGGCCTTGACCGCCCCAACGTCGCCCCTAACCATGACGGTCACCAGGCCCCCGCCCACCTGAACTTTTCCGATCAAAGTATCGTTGGCCGCCTTGACCATGGCGTCGGCCGCTTCGATGGCCCCAACTAAGCCCTTGGTTTCTATTAAGCCCAGGGCCCGAGAATCGTTTGCCATAATGTTTCGCCTCTTAGCTTGGTTTATGGTAAATGGGTTTAACTAAAAAAAATCGCGCCGGATTTTGGGGACGAATTTAGCCCCCCCGACAAAGGTCGCGGTTATTTTGGGCCCAAAAAAAGGCCCCCATCGTTTCTTAGGCCTTGGGCGGCTTGGGAGCCGGGACTTCCAAGGTCGGTAAGATAAATTCCACTTCCTGGTGCGGCCTGGGGATGACGTGAACGCTTTTAAGTTCGCCCACCCGGCCGGCCGCGGCCGCGCCGGCGGCGGTCGCGGCCTTGACCGCCCCAACGTCGCCCCTAACCATGACGGTCACCAGGCCCCCGCCCACCAAGACCTTGCCGATCAAGGTTACGTTCGCGGCCTTGACCATGGCGTCGGCCGCCTCGATGGCCCCGACCAGTCCCTTGGTCTCGATTAAGCCCAGGGCTTGTTGATTGCTTGTTGCCATTATTGGTCCTCCTTGCTTCAAGCGATCTATATAGGATCGAAAGATATTATTAAATTAAAGCGCTCAATGGGGAGGGCCTATTTATTTGGGATCCCAATCGAGTTTATTATAACCCAAAACGCCGGGCGCTTGGGGGGGATTTAGACTTGGGTCAATCGTTCCATGACCCTTCTGACCAGCTCGTCAAAAGCCGGGTCCGAAGGACCCGGGCCAGAAGCGGCCGTATTCGAAGCGGCCGGCCCTTCCCGGGCCGGGCGCAAATCTTCGAGTTCCTTAAGGCCGTAGGCCACGCGCCTAATGTTAATTAGGTTTAAGGGGCCCACGTTATCCGAGGTCGAGTTGTGGCCGATGGCGCCGCAGCCCAACGTGAGCGAGGGGGCCAGGGCCGAGGCCGCCCCTATGGCCGCGAGGGCGGCCGGGGCGTTAACGATTAGGCGGGACACGGGTTTTTTTAGGCCAAACTCGCGGATGACGGCTTCGTTTTTGGAGTGGATGGTCATGGTGTGGCCGGCCCCCTCAACGGAGAGGATTTCGATGCACTTTAGGCAGGCCTTTTCCCAATTGTCCTCGACGAAGAAGCCCAAAACGGGCATGAGTTTTTCCCTGGAATAGGGATACTTTTGGCCCACGCGGGTTTCTTGCCCCAAAAGGATCTTGGTGCCGGGGGGGATGGTGACGGCGGCCATTTTGGCGATATGCTGGGCCGTCCTTCCGACCAGCTGGGCGTTCATGGTGCCAGAGGGGCCCATCAAGATCTTTTCGACGCGCTCGGAGTCCCCGGGCGGCAAAAAATAGCCGCCTTGCCGGCTAATTTCTTCCATGACTTCTTTTCGGATGCCGGTTTCGGTTACAATCGATTGCTCCGAGGCGCAGATGGTACCGTTATCAAAGGTCTTGGAGTCAAAGATCCTTTTTACGGCCAAGGGGATGTCGGCGCTCTTTTCGATATAGGCCGGGCCGTTTCCCGGGCCCACCCCGATGGCCGGGGTCCCGGAGCTGTAAGCCGCGTGGACCATGGCGTTTCCGCCCGTGGCCAAAATTAGGTTCATCCTGGGGTGGCGCATTAAGGTGTCGGTGCCTTCCTTGGTGGGCATGGATAGGCACGTGACCAGATCCGCGGGGAGCTTTTGATCTTCCAAGGCCTTTCGTATGATCGAAACGGTTTCTAGAATGCAGTTTTTGGCCGAGGGGTGCGGGGAAAAGATCACGGCGCAGCCGGCCTTAAGGGCGATGAGGGCCTTAAAGATCGTGGTCGAGGTGGGATTGGTCGAGGGAATCAAGGCCGTCACCAAACCCACGGGAACGCCCACCTCAAAGATCCTCTTACCGGGATCTTCGCTTATCACCCCCACGGTCTTAAGGTCTTTAATGTGCCTGTAAACCTCGCGGGAGGCGAAGAGGTTTTTAATGACCTTGTCCTCAAAGCGCCCAAAACCCGTCTCTTCGTGGGCGAGCCTAGCTAGCCTATCGGCCTGGGCCTCGGTAGCTAAACTCACGGCCGTAACCGCCCGATCCACCCCGGCTTGGTCCAAGGCGGCAAACCGCTCCTGGGCCGCGGCCGCGGCCTCGACGAGATTTCTGGCCTCCTGGATGGAGATCAGATCCCTATCTTTGACTTCCACTGCCATAAACAAACCATTTTTTCCCCGCCCCGGGCTAAGCTAGCCCAAAAAGGCGAAAGGTTACCCATAAACCCATTTAACCTAAGCCAAGGATCCAAACTAAGCCAAGGATTCAGGCTAAGCCCGATAACCCCAGGGCTTTAGTAGGCCGTGGGGTTATCGGCCACGAATTGGACGGCCGCCCCAAAGGCCTCGCAAGCGGCCTTGCAGGCCGACTGGCTGCCGGTAAGTA